>NZ_VTDE01000005.1:0-265506 GCF_052824965.1 Erwinia sp. 1181_3 | reverse complement strand
AACTATCTTCAATGATACTTTTTAATGTGAAACTGGCATCTTGTTGTTTTTCATCAGTTTGTAGATGCAGCTTGTTTTCTGAGTTCAGTTTTATCCCAAGGTTTTTTAGATCCTGAAGTGTAAAGTACGGCTGAGAGTTGGGATTGTCTTTGGAATTTTTAAAGGTGACGTCATATTTTATACGATGAGTTTTGTTAACCACTATGAAAATACTATAAACACCAGGTTCAATTCTGTTACCTTCACTGAAACGTGAAACGTCCACCTCTGAACCGTGGATGAACATCGGGTTATAATCAACTTTTATTGGATCACTTTCGCCATTGGCTATTTTTGTCTCTCCGCCATCTTGTGCGACAGCAACTGAGCAAACCATGCCTGCGACTAGTTTACATGCACTGAAAATTCGAATGCTGATGTTGTTAATTTTTTTCTGTGCTATGCCTCTTTTCGATATTAAATTGCTCAATTGGTAAGCTCCTTTTTCCAATGAGAATCTTTAGATGAAATGCTTTCTACTTCATACTTTCGAGCGTTAATTCATCTCCTTTTGCCTTCAGTTTACCAATCACAGCTGCCCCGTAATCATTCAGTAAACTAAATTCGCCACCAGTAAGATTCGTAATTGCCGGTGAATTTTTTGAAAAAACAAACTCTGATGATGAAAATGGCGCGACCATTTCTGCATTCACTTTCACTTTTTGTGCGCCAGAAAAGAGCGTCATGGTGTCAAAAGAATAGTAATAAGGAGTAGGGTTGTTGACCTTCACCTTTTTTTCTTGTTTTACTACCGTCCACTTCAGGTCTTTCGCTCCCAGCTTACTCGTCGCTTTGTCCAAAGATTTAGGACGATAGAATATTTTTATTCTTGTTCTGAAAGCCAGTTCTAATCTGTCTTTCGCTGGACCTTTATAGACGGGGGGGATTTCCAGCATGTTTAACCAGAAAACAGATTCTCTGTCTGTTGGCAATACCATGTTGTTATAGATCAGTCGTAGGCTTTGTCCTTTACCTGGCTCTACGCGATACACCGGGGGAGTAATAATGAATGGTACCTTCATTGTGTTGACATCAGCATCAGAACGTCCATCATCAACCCAAACCTGAACTAAAGTAGGTTTATCTCCTTTATTCGTTGTTCTTACTGTGACTTCTTGTTCACTACCGGGGAAAATAACACGCGTCCCCGCGATGGTCATCGCTGCCATCGAGCTTGCTGACAATGTAATAGAAGTAACTGCCGCTATGAGTGTTTTATAGATCATTGCATTATCATCTTAATATGAAAAGGAGAGCATAAAGCAGCAGAGGAGCCAGATAACTGTTGCATTTCGTATTATCTGACTCACTCAATTCCTAATCCGTGATTAATGAATAATCACGGATTAATTACCCGCCCAAGTATTCAGGGGTTTTATGGGTAACTCAGGGTATACAGGGCTGTAGCGGTAACAAGACCTGGGGTTGTTGCAGCAGTCGCATAATAACCACCATAATAGCGCATTGTTGCTGTTCCTCCTTCCTGAACATCAAATGATGCACCCGTATCACCCAATAACAGCTGATTCTGCTCTGCATCAGAGTTATACAGACGGATTTGAACACCTGTTGCCGGTTTATCTTCGCCTACAGTCACTGCCTTATTTTCCAGGTTGCCTGTTTTTGAATCCACGCCAGTGCTGCCAATGGCTTCAAAGTGTGCTGCAACCTTTGTTATTTCAGTAGGGCAATCTTTCACCTTGATCTCAAAAACTTTACTACCTGCTGTGGCACCCGCAGTAGCGAGCGTTTTTATCGATAATGTTGGCAGGGGAACGATAATATCGTCCATGCCATCTACAAGCTGACAGGTTTCAGTAATCAGTTTTCCGTTGAATGTCACTTTACCTTGGCCGACCCCTAGATCTTCAGCATAAGAGTAAGAAGCTGTGAGGCTGAGTGCCAGAACGGTTGCATAAATCTTCATCTTTTCCATGATATATAACCTCTATAATCCTAGTGATAATGTTTTTGTACTTAAACTATTGTGCTGCTTGCCCTTTTGACTTTTCCTTTTTGTAAAATCTCCTTTTCTGGGAATAGTATGGTTATTTCCTTATCCGCATTTATGCTTAAGTTGATATTTTTCCCATCAACACCATTTTCACTGCTGAGTATTTTACGTGCCATCTCTGGCATGATGTTTTGCTCAATAAAACGAATTAACATACGTGCACCTGTTTCTGCGACAGGACACTGTTCTACAACGAACTTCACCAACTGATGATCATACTGAAGCGACGCATGATGTTGTTCATGTAAACGTTTTCCGATTCTATCCAAATGAACTCTTACAATATGCTCAAGTGTAGAATGTTGTAATGGTAAGTAGGGAACAACACTGACACGCCCTAAAAATGCCGCTGGGAATGTTTTTAATAGCTCTGGTTGTAATAATTTTCTTAAGCCATTTATGTCTGGGGCCGTATCAATATCCGCATAGACACTGCTTATGACTTCACTACCCGCATTACTCGTTAACAGTAAAATAGTATTTTTGAAATTTATATGGCGCCCTTCACCATCCTCCATCCAGCCTTTATCAAACACCTGGAAAAACAGCTCATGAACATCTGGATGCGCTTTCTCAATTTCATCCAGCAATATGACGCTGTAGGGTTTCCGGCGTACGGCTTCCGTTAAGACACCACCTTCACCGTATCCAACATAACCTGGGGGCGATCCCTTTAGCGAAGAAACGGTGTGGGCTTCTTGATATTCACTCATATTGATAGTGATGAGATTCTGCTCACCGCCATACAGTTGCTCAGCCAGTGCCAGTGCAGTTTCTGTCTTTCCTACACCAGATGGTCCCACAAGCATAAACACACCAATAGGTTTTCCGGGATCGGCTAAACCTGATCGGGAGGCCTGAATACTCTGACTTACCAAATCTAAAGCATGAGGCTGGCCTGTCACTCTTTCCTCAAGACGTGATGGCAACTCCAGTACAGTCCGAATATCATCCTTCATCATCTGGCCGACGGGTATACCTGTCCAGTTAGCAACAATACTGGCTATGACTTCGGCGTTAACCTCAGCCTGGACCAGCGGATGTTCCTGTCGGCTCTTTTTGAGCTTTGTTTCCAGTGCGCCAAGTTTCTTCTGGGCAAGGCTGATCTCTTCTGATGATGATTCTTGCTGGATCAGTGTATTGAGCTCTTCTCGGGTTGCGACGATGTCAGCAACCAGTGTTCTTTCCTGCTCCCAACGTGAAGAAAGAACCTGTGCCTGCTCTTCGTATTGCGTAATATCTTGCTGTAACTCATCAATGCGCTGACGTTGCTCTTTACCGAACGCAAGTGCTTTCTCTGCGAGTGATAGCTCAGTTTGGGCTGTTTCTGCCTGGAAGTTTCTGAGCAGAAGCTCAGCTGGCGGTGCATATTGCATGACTGCAACACGTGCGCACGCCGTATCCAGCAAACTGATCGCTTTATCAGGCAACTGACGGGCGGGAATGTAACGATGAGAAAGTCGCACTGCGGCCTGTAGTGCTTCGTCCATTATCCAGACTTTATGGTGCTTTTCGAGCATAGGAACCAGACCACGTAACATTGACGTAGCGGTATCTTCATCAGGCTCCTCGACTTGCAATACTTGAAAACGTCGCGTTAACGCAGGGTCTTTCTCAATGTGTCGTTTAAATTCACTCCAGGTGGTTGCACCAATCGTACGAAGCTGGCCACGGGCAAGAGCGGGCTTAAGCAAGTTGGCTGCATCGCCTGTTCCTGCATTGCCTCCTGCACCAATAAGCGTATGGACTTCATCAATAAAGAGAATAACGGGTTGGGGTGATCCAATGGCTTCATCTAGCACGGATTTCAGGCGTGCTTCAAACTCGCCTTTCATACTGGCACCCGCAGAGAGAGCAACGATATCCAGAGATAACAGGCGGACTTTAGAAAGTGAAGGTGGAACTTTACCAGCAACAATCGCCTGGGCTAATCCTTCCACTACTGCTGTCTTACCTACGCCAGCTTCACCGGTTAATAGCGGGTTATTTTGGCGTCTGCGCAGCAGTATATCGACCATGGTATTGATCTCATGGTCTCTACCCAGCACGGGATCAATTTTCCCCTCACGTGCTAATGCAGTAAGATCTGTAGAGTATTGCCTTAGAGACGCTGAGTTTTCATTTGTATTGATAGCATTGCTGGCTTGACCCGGCAGATCGCTATCATGTTGTACATCATCTTCTGACTCATTTGCTTCAGTAGATGAACGCGTAATGTAGTTAAAATCTTTAGTTAATACATCAAGTTGAACATTGTCGAATACTGGAGAGATCGCGGATAATACACGCCGCAATTCCATCGTCGTCAGCATCGCAATCAATAGGTGACCGCTTCTGATACGACTGGCGTAGCATTCCAGACTTGCATAAATCCATGCACGCTCAATGGCGAGCTCAATGTGATATGAAAAATCAGAAATAGTACTGGCACCTGTAGGTAATCTGATGATTGCTTCAGAAAGATTCCGCTCCAGGGTGGCAGCATCAAGTTCAAAATGCCTGAAAATACTTTTCAGATCACTGTCTTCTTGCTGCCATAACTGGTTGAGCCAATGGGTTATTTCGACATATGGATTGCCGCGAAGTTTACAATAAGTTGTCGCACTTTCAATGCTTTTAAACAACGAATTGTTAAGTTTTCCAAATAAGTTTTTTCTTGTGATAGCCACTAATTCATCCCTTAATCCTAATGAAGAAGAAGCTGATAAAATTAACTTCATCTGTTTCCCAATAGTACTAAATTTCAATATGGCAACTGAAGATAAACTTCTTGTCTGAATTTGATTTAGGAATATGAATCGGTCAATATTCCTAAAGTCATTTTTTGGGCAGTTTTTGTAGTTTTGTTTTTCTTTTTTTATGTTATGTTCTTTCGTCTATATAGATGAAGTAGAACCTTGAAAATATAAAAAGGGTCGATTTCCATCATTAGTGGAAAATAGCTAGCGAAAAATCATTATTCGCTAATAAGAGTGGCTGATACAAATCTAGTGAGAAATGTCAGTGGATCATAAATTTCTTGATTATTATAATCAGGAACTTACGTTTATGAAAGAAATGTCACGTGAGTTTGCTGAGAAACATCCTAAAATTGCTGGCCGCCTGGGAATGCATGGCATAGATGTTGCTGATCCTTATGTTGAAAGACTTATTGAGGCATTTTGTTTTCTTTCCGCCCGAACTCAAATAAAACTGGATGCTGAATTCCCTAAATTTACTCAAAGGTTATTGGATGTTGTCTACCCAAACTATAACTCTCCTACTCCTTCAATCGGTGTTGTGCAATTACAGCCTAATCTGAAAGAAGGTGATTTGATGCAGGGGTATTTAGTTCCCCAAAATAGCACTTTTCATACCAGAATTTTACCGGGAGAGGCTACGCGTTGTGAGTTTCGCAACGGACAGGATCTCACACTTTGGCCGGTTGAAATTATTGACGCACGCCTGACCTCTATTCCTCCTGATCTCCCCAATCTGGAGCGATATCGTATATCTAATTCCCGACTCAAAGGTGCGTTACGCATCAAGCTAAAATTACAGGGTGATATCGTATTCTCACAGCTAGAAGGTCTCGACCAGTTACCTTTTTATATTGATGGTGATGAAAGGATCGTCTCACATATTTTTGAACTATTACATACCAGCCATGTGGCTATGGTTGTGCGCGCAGGTGATGCATCAGGTGAGACTAAGGTAGAAGATGTCGTTGTCAGTGAAAAACCACTTACCTTCGAGGGGCTAAAACCGGAACAAAGCGTTTTACCGCTTTCATGGAACATGTTCCACGGCCATAACCTCATCCAGGAGTATTTCTCCTGTCGTCAGCGATTTTATTTTTTCACGTTAAATCATCTGGCAAATAGTCTGAAAAAAAATAACTCCAATGAGGCTGAACTCATTATTTTACTTGACCGATTGCCACAAGATTTAATCGGTCATATTGACGCATCCCGGTTTCTTCTGCACTGCACCCCGGTTATCAATCTGTTTCCTAAGTTAGTTGATAGAATCGAAGTTAACAGGGCACTGAATAGTTTCCATGTTGTTCCTGACCGGAGCAGACCTTTAGACTATGAAGTTTTCTCAGTAAATCGGCTATTGGGGCAGAAAGCTGAAAGCAGTGATGAGGTTGTTTTTAAACCCCTGTACCATACCCGACATTCTGATGATGGAAACTTTGGGCGCTATTTTTCGATTCGTAGAGAAGCCAGAGTCAAGGATAGAAATACCCGAAAATATGATACTCGGATCCCCTATGTGAGCACTGAAGTATTCGTTTCACTGGTCGATCAGAATGAGGCGCCTTTTAGCGATGATATCAGGTATTTGTCTATTGATGCGATGGTGACTAATCGGGATCTTCCTCGCCTTATCAAGGCAAGTGGTAGCTTCGATCTGACAATGCCAGGTTCAGTTCCTGTTCATGGTGCAACGTTTGTCTGCCAACCCAGTACTCCGCGTGCGGCATTTGCCTTGGGAGAAGCATCATGGCGGTTAATTCGTCAACTAAGTTTTAATTACCTTCCACTCTCGGATATGGACCATGGGTTAGGTGGGGAATCGCTGCGTAATATGCTTAGCCTCTTCCTCAATGGTGCGGATCAGGAGTCGATCGCTCAGGTTAACAGTCTTGTGGGATGCAAAAGTGAACCTGTCATTCGGCGTATTCCAGGAGATGGCCTGCTGGTTTACGGTCGGGGAGTTCGCTGTACCTTAACGGTAGATGAAGAGGGATTTTCGGGCATTAGTCCATACTTATTTGGCCTTATCATGGAAAACTATCTGGCTCGCCATGCTGCGATAAATATTTTTACTGAGACAGAATTACACTCAATGCAGAGAGGGCTTATTGCACGCTGGGGAGCGCGGCCTGGAAGGCGTGGAGCACTGTGAATATGAAAGACAATTCGCATATTCAACCAACAGCCTCCGAGCTAGACACGTGGTTCAAGCAGGATGAACCCTGGAATGCGGGCTACATTAGCTTAATGCGTGCAATAGCGGCAAAGACGACTGATATGCCACCGATTGGCAGGGCTAAACTTCCTGTGCAGGAGGCTTTCCGGGTCGGGCAGTGTGCTTATATGGCTTTTGCTCCGCGTGAAATATCGGCTATTTCAATGGAGAACGGCAAGGTTAACCTTGAGCTATTTGGTTTAGGAATATGGGGCCCTCAGGGGGCGATGCCGCTGCATTTTTCTGAGTTGGCCTATTCTCGATCAGAAGCTTACGATAATACGCTGATTGATTTTGTTAATATATTTCATCATCGCGCATTATCGTTGTTGTATCGTGCGTGGTTTTTATCGCAGGATACGGCCTCTCTTGACCGTAAATATGATGAGAGATTTTCATTTTATATCGGAAGCCTAATCGGTATTGATGCACAAGAACTTGAACATTCTCACTTACCGCCACACGCTCGATTAGCATCATCTTCTCACCTGATTCGTGAATCCCGTAATCCGGAAGGGATCATTGGCGCTTTACATTATTATTTTCAGGTACCTGTGCGAATGGAGGAGTTTGCAGAACAGTGGATACGTCTGGATAAGTGCGATCAAACTATTTTAGGCGATGATGCCTGTGCGATGCTGCTTGGCGACGGGGCTATTCTAGGCAATACCGTGAGAGATTGTCAGCACAAGTTCAAACTCATTTTAGGCCCTCTAACTCTTAAAGAATATATGCAGTTCAGTCCCTGGGGAGATGATCTTCCAGTCTTGCAGGAGTGGGTAAAAAACTTTGTTGGGTATGAGTATGCATGGGATATACAGCTGGTTTTGGCTGCAGAAGAGGTTCCTCATGCAACGCTAAATGGTACACATCAGCTTGGCTATGCGACCTGGCTCGAAAGACTGAATAACATAGAACCGGTTTCTGGCATGAGCTTTGAACCGGAAATTTATTGCCACAGCTAGATGGTCTGTGGTTTTTATCTCGTGTATGCCGGGGATGGGCATATATGCCAGAGGTTAATTAGGAGGGAGCCTGTGTCTGATACTATCATCACTGAACTAAGTCAATTTTATAGTGGATTTTTGCAGCCTGTTTCGGATGAATTTCCATGTGGCGACAGTCTTGAGTATGATTCAGCCTTTATTCTTCTGCTGTCTAAAATTCAACCGAAACAGGGTGCTGAATACGGTAATTTTGTTGAACAGGCAGAACCTGTAAATTGGTCAGAGGTTCAGCGCGAGTGTGCTGCCTTGATGCAGAAAAGCAAAGATGTACGTTTGTTTATTATTATGATCCGCTGTCGCTTAAGGCAAATCGGTTTACTGGCGGTAGAGGAAGGAATCACAGCCTTAAAAGCCCTCATCGAAATTTATCCTGAACAGTATTACCCCTTATTGCTTGATGAAGGTGACTTTGAGCCCGTCATGCGGGCCAATGCATTTTCAGAAATGGATGATGCTTCGGGGTTAATTACAGACTTAAGAAATCACAAATTGCCTAAAGCGGCGGGCCAGGTTATTTCCTTAAAGGATTTTGAGAAATCATTCGCCACTCCTCGTGAACCGGATGCGCTTCCCGAAGCGATGGTCTCTGCAATGTTAGAGGAGTGGCATCAACAGGCTGATAAAGAGATTATCTCTTTGAACTGTGCGATGAAATCTTTGCTGGCAATCCGGCACTCCTTGAGGGACAGCCTCGGTGAAGAGGCTCCCGAGTTGCCGGTTATCACCCATCTCCTCACTCTTTTTCCACAATCGTCATCTGTTGTTGAAGCGGATTTATCTGAACCTGAAAGCGATGAAACCCATCTTGAATCAGTGCAGGACGATGCCAGCACCACACCACGTGAAGTGCAAAAAGGTGCATTGCAGTCTGCAAAGTGCTCTGTTTCAACAGCGAAAATTAACAATAAGATAGAAAATCGCCAGGATGCTTTAGCACAGTTAATTGAGATTAGAACGTGGTTTACGCGTATGGAGCCAAGTAGTCCAGTGATCTTATTACTGGAATTAACAGAAAGCATGGTTGGAAAACGTTTTACTGAACTAATGAAAATCCTCCCATCAGAACTCATTAATAAAATTGACAGCGAGAACACATAAATGAAATTTTTTGGAGTGAAAATTTTAATGGCATGTTGTGCGTTAGTCAGTACCGCTTTGCAGGCTGAATGTACCCTCGATACTACCGGGGAATCAGATAGGGGCCCCCCCGTTACTTTTAATCTCCCTTCGCAGGTTTTGAGTATCAGTGCCGATAAACCCGTCGATACCGCCATGCCATTCGCTACGATCACTTCCCCCCTCGCCGGACACGCTGTGACCTATATCAACTGTACGCCTGGCATCTCTTATGGAGGAGTGCCTTACGGTCTTCCTACTCCAGATGGAAATAATATGTACTCTACCAATATTCCTGGTGTGAGTATGAAAATTCGGTGGGATAATGGCACTGTTAAAAAAGACATCCCTTATGCCGGTAATCTCCCTATGCAGTTAAGTCGCATAGTCTATTTTGCTAATTCTTATTTCGTAGTTGAGTTTTTTAAAACGGCAGAAGTGATTCGTTTGATACCTAATAAAGAAAATGTTGTCTTTGATGGCGGTGACTCCGCCTATAATTATGTTGGTGTCAATGCAATGTCGAATTATGCACAAAAACTGAATATAGGAAAAATTACACTCAATAGTACACCGGCCTGTACTTTTGAGAGCACAAAAAACATCGATTTTAATACGGTCACACCAGCCCTGGCGGATTCAGGTGTTGAACGTCCCCTCGACTTTGAAATGAACTGCAGGACTGACTATGGAAGCTATTCTGTCTTTGCTTCAATCATTGCGGACGCCCGTACCCCTGATGGTAAATATATTACTGTCACCGATGCCGGAGGATACACGGATCGTCTGAGAATTCAAATAAGAGATAATGAAGGAGCCAGTATTGCCGTGGATGGTTCAAGTTTGAGAAAAGTAACAAGCAACGATAAAGTCCCTGCGCAGTTTAAATGGACGGCGACATTAGCGTCACCTGGCAAGACAAGTAAAAGACCCACCGGTGGTAAATTTGATGCCAGAGCTGAGATCGTATTACAAGTAAATTAACACATATTTAATATTTAAGATGAGGGCATAAAATGGATAATGTACCTTGTGTTTTTGTTAGCATCGCGAGCTATCGCGATTCAGAACTTATTCCTACTTTAATGGATATGATTTCTCAGTCTGTCAGCCCACAGTCCCTACATATCAGTATTTGCTGGCAGTGTGATGAAGACATCTCTATTTTTCTCGATAAAGGAATGCAGCTTACCCAGCAGCGACTTCATCATGGCTTCCAACTCTATCTCTTCAGCTATCGAGGCGCGGTGATCCATGTGATAAGCGTTCATTATTATCAGAGCCAGGGCGCCTGTTGGGCCAGACATATTGCAGAAACACTTTATAATAAGGAAGAATACTTCCTGCAGATTGACTCCCACTGTCGTTTTATATCCGGCTGGGATAGCCAAATGGTTGAGGTATTGAATGATTTAACTGTTTTGAGTCCTAAACCCATTCTCACATGTTATCCACCGTCCTATCAACCGGATAATTTAGGGGATAGAAAAAACGATCTGACTCGATTAATGTTCAGAGGGTTTTCTCAGGAAAAAATTTTACAGCTGAGCCCTTATGTGATGACTGACGATGTTACGTACCCGGTCAGAGGAAGTTATCTTGCTGGAGGATTTATTTTTTCATTAGGGAGCTTTGTTACAGAAGTTCCTAATGATCCTCAGATATTTTTTGAGGGTGAAGAAATAGCCATGGCAGTCAGGGCATTTACTCATGGCTATGACATTTTTCATCCTCAAAAAGTATTGCTATGGCATTTTTACGGCAGAAAAGACCATGTGAAAGTCTGGACAGATCATGGCAATGAGGCAAAAACTAAAGGCAGCATTGATCAAGCTTGGTGGGAAAGAGACGCTATATCTAAAAACAGAGTTAAAACCTTACTCGGCCATAAGGCCACTGAACAGTGTGATCATGGCATTTACTGTCTTGGTAAGCAACGTAGCCTGAGTGATTTCGAGAGAACGGCAGGAGTGGATTTTTCTCGCTGTCTGGTTCATCCGGATGTCATTGGAGATGAGCATAAAGCTTATTTCGCCAATGGGGAATTGATCGAAGGGCTTTGGCGTTCATTGCTTGTCGGTGTCAATAAAAGAACGGTTAACTTTGACTCATCCAGAATAACCACGTTAGGAAGAGATGCTCTTTACTGGTATGTCGGTGTCTATACGGAAGATAACACGCTGCTCGAACAGCATACTCTCTATAACGCTGAAATAAATGAGAGAATTTCAAATTCGGAAGATGGCAGTTTTTCACTATCGCTTGATTTTACTTCGGAAGAAAGTTTAAACCCTCATTCTGTTCGTATTAGTCCATTCATCGACAGAGCAGGGTGGGGTGAAGTCATCGAGGAAAAATGGTAGCGGCTTTTTCTTTTTTAACAAAAAATCACAGCTTTATTAAGTTGTAATATTTTCTATTTAACAAGCGAGTTATCAAATGATTACTTATGAAGTATTAGAGGGCGGTTTCCTCACTGATATTCCTGTTGTCGATGTTACTGTTAATGTAATGCGTTTTCGCGATCCTGAAGATTACGAATATAATATCATTATTAATCGGGTTATGATGGCAGAAGGCCAAACGGTGGTGACTTTTTGCGAGAAGCAGATGAAAACAATGCAAAATACCCTTCCTGGCTTTAAGAGTGAAGGAAAACAACTCGAACATAAAATTGGGCCTGCAAAACTCCCCGTCGTTCAGGTCGCTCATCGTTATCTTGAAAATGGCAATTTTGTCCGTCAAGTCCAGTCTTATACGCAACTGCCTAAGCATCCAGACTACAATCCTGGAAATAATATGTTGATGGTTTTTACTCTTGTCGCCGATCAGGATTTCACTGATTTTCAGCGTAAGCATTATGTTCAAATTATGAATTCATTTACACCTAAAACTAAACCACTAGGAAATAAATAACGTTTACCAAATGTTTTACTTCCATTTGAATTCTTGATTTTTCTTTACTGAGGAGGTCCGTAATAAAATCGACCTCCTCTTAATGATTTATTTAAATATTCAATATTGTACGTTATATACATAACGTTTTTCTTTCATTTCGTCGACAGGTTACAATAAATTTTGCATAATTATAAAAGTCAGTTTTTTTATTTAATTTCATCTTTCTTGATGCGTTTCTAAAATGAACGTTAATCGTCCTCTCAGAACGATTTATCTGTCTTGATATATTCCTTATGTTATTTCCTCTGCCTAGTAATAGCATTATTTTAGTTTCGGTTAGAGACAGTTGCTCATGTTTTTTTAATCCTGTTATTCTGTAGAAATCATCATTTATAAAGTCATTTCTATCCATGCTTGCGATGAAAATTATTTTTTCAATTATCCTTTTTATGTCAGTTATTTTTTTATTTTTACAAGCAAAAGGAATGTGCAAGGTTGATTTTTCTTTGCTGATGTGAGGTTCATCCGATTTTTTTGTATTTTTGAATAAATTTATACTTATAGATGAATCTCTGAGTGTAATATTAGTTATCTCGCTCTTCTCTGTGCTATCATCATCAGTAATAAATCCAAAATCGCTTACTGCACTTTCTAGTGCTGATTGTTGAAGCAACGACTCCAATCCTTTTTTATAGAAATAATTTTCACTTTCAATTAAAATCTTCATAATATCTGACTGTCCATGTCGTGAGTTGGTTGTTTTCTTTATCATATCCTTAAAGATAAAATGCATTTTGTCATTCTATGTTAATTCCGTTTATTTGGAGTTTTCTTCTGTTTTTATTGTGTTGGCGATGTTTTTTATGGAAGCATACAATTTCCCTTTCTGATCTCTCTCTCTATTGAATCATGCTATGTCTTATCGGTCCGCGAGGGTTAATCACCAGTAGACAGGTTGCTTTTTTTTTCTGCTGCAGTCTATAAAGAGGATTAACCACAGTCGGCGTGTGACCGTTCAGTGTCAATAATCAGTCTTCAGGAGCGTGTTGTGAAGCAAGGGGATATCGGTCGTTTAATGTTACTCGCGGCGATTTGGGGAGCCAGTTTTTTATTTATGCGCGTAGCCACTCCCTATTTTGGTTCGCTGAATACCGCGTTTTTACGCGTGGTGTTTGGCTGTGTTGGCTTGATAGCGCTGTTGCTGGTACTACGAACCCACATCGCCTTTCATGGTAAAGCGTTGCCGGCGATGTTACTGGGGGTGATCAACTCGGCTGTGCCTTTTGTTATGTATTGCCTGGCGGCAAAATGGCTGCCTGCGGGTTATTCGGCGATCCTGAATGCCACTACACCGCTGATGGGTGTGCTTATTGGGGGTCTTTGTTTCAGTGAAACCTTTACGCTGAGAAAAATCGTTGGGGTGGTACTGGGCCTGGTGGGAATTGTACTGCTGACCACTACTGGCAACCTGGCCCTGACACAGGAGGTGCTGCTGGGTATTGCCGCGTGTCTGGTGGCGACGGCTTGTTACGCCAGCGCCGGATTTCTGACTAAAAAGTGGATTGGCGATCGCGGTGGTCTGGATGCCCGGCTGGTCGCGCTGGGCAGCCAGATTGGCGCCAGTATCTTTCTTCTTCCGGTGTTTATCGGTTCGCTGATCATCCAGCCTGTCGTGCAGTGGAACCATCCAGGCGTATGGCTTTGTGTGCTGGCGCTGGGGCTGATCTGTACTGCCTGGGCTTATATTTTGTTCTTTCGTCTGATTGCTGATATTGGCCCGCTAAGAACGCTGACGGTGACTTTCCTCATCCCGCCGTTTGGCATTCTGTGGGGTTATCTGTTCCTTGGAGAAACCCTCTCAAAAGGATTTATCGCCGGAGGATTGGTGATCATCGTCGCGGTATGGCTGGTCGCGGGGGGTATCAAGCCAAAGCCAAAGATTAAAGAGGTGGTGATAAAACCCTGACGGAGTATGACTTCAAAGATGAACAGCTACGTTATTTAGTCATTATCAGCGCGACAGGGCAATGCCCTGTCGCCACCATCATCGATTCCCCTGTTTTCACGCCCATTTTTATACTTTCTTTACACCCCAGCCCTGCATTTTTACATCAACTTTGCACGCCACTCGCAACAATAGCGTTACTGAAAAACGCCTTTGGAGGTGTGTTGTGAGCGTCGCTGTCACTACTGGCATTGTGCTGGTCTGTTTGCTGCTGGGCTACCTGGTGTATGCCCTAATCCATGCGGAGGAATTCTAATGGCCGCACCTGCTTTTTTACTGATTGCCAGTTACATGGTGTTGCTGATGCTGTTGGCCCGTCCGCTTGGGAAAGGGCTGGCACGTCTGGTGGATGACCGTCCGCTCCCCGGATTGGCCGGCGCGGAACGCATCCTGTGGCGTCTTAGCGGTGTGGCCTCAGAAGGCATGAGCTGGCAGCGTTACCTTTGGGCGATCCTGCTGTTCAACGCCTGCGGCTTACTGCTGCTGTTTGTCATGCTGGCGAACCAGGCCAGTCTGCCGTTGAACCCTCAGCAGCTACCGGACCTCAGTTGGCATCTGGCGCTCAACACCGCCGTTAGCTTTGTCACCAACACTAACTGGCAGGCGTATGCCGGGGAAAGCACCCTGAGCTATTTCAGCCAGATGGTCGGGCTGACTGTTCAGAACTTCCTCTCGGCTGCCACCGGGATCGCCGTGGCCTTCGCGCTGATGCGCGGATTTGCTCGGCGAGCATTGGGGGAGCTGGGTAATGCCTGGCGCGATATTACCCGCATTACGCTGTATGTCCTGCTGCCGCTGTCGCTATTGATGGCATTGTTCCTCGTCAGCCAGGGTGTGTTGCAAAATGTCGACAGCTATCTGAGCCTGACCACGCTGGAAGGCGTGAAGCAGACGCTGCCGATGGGGCCTGTCGCTTCGCAGGAAGCGATCAAAATGATTGGCACCAACGGCGGTGGTTTCTTCAACGCCAACTCTGCTCATCCGTTTGAAAACCCGACGGTATACAGCAATTTTGTCCAGATGCTGGCGATCTTCCTGATCCCGGCAGGGTTGTGCTTTGCCTTCGGTGAGGTGGTGCGCGATACCCGTCAGGGACATGTGCTGCTGTGGACGATGTCACTGATGTTTATCCTGGCGGTGGCGGTGGTGATGTGGGCCGAGCTCAATGGGAATCCACACTTCCTCACGCTCGGTGCTGACAGCGCTATCAATATGGAAGGCAAGGAGACGCGCTTTGGCATCCTCAATTCCAGCCTGTTTGCGGTGATTACCACTGCAGCCTCCTGTGGTGCCGTCAACGCCATGCACGATTCGTTTACCGCACTTGGCGGCATGGTGCCGATGTGGCTGATGCAAATCGGGGAAGTGGTCTTCGGCGGCGTGGGTGCCGGGCTGTACGGCATGCTGCTGTTTGTGATGCTGGCGGTGTTTATCGCCGGGCTGATGATCGGTCGTTCCCCGGAATATCTCGGCAAGAAAATCGACGTATGGGAAATGAAAATGACCGCACTGGCGATCCTGGTGACACCGAGCCTGGTGCTGCTGGGCACGGCGCTGGCGATGATGACTGAGGCCGGGCGCAGCGGCATGCTGAATCCCGGCATACATGGCTTCTCGGAAGTGCTGTATGCCGTCTCCTCGGCGGCCAATAACAACGGTAGCGCCTTTGCCGGGCTGAGTGCGAACACGCCGTTCTGGAACCTGCTGTTGGCGTTCTGCATGCTGGTGGGCCGCTTTGGCATCATTATTCCTGTACTGGCGATTGCCGGTTCTCTGGCGCTGAAAAAGGTCCAGCCCGCGGGCCAGGGCACGCTGCCGACTCACGGGGCGCTGTTTATTGCCCTGCTGGCAGGCACCGTGCTGCTGGTCGGTGCGCTGACCTTTATCCCGGCACTGGCCTTAGGGCCAGTGGCGGAACATCTGCAAATGATCGGTCGTTAACGGGCGGAGAAGAGACATGAGTCGTAATCAACAGGCGCTGTTTGATGGGGCGCTGATGCGTGTCGCGCTGCTCGATGCGTTGAAAAAACTGGACCCGCGCATTCAGGTACGCAACCCGGTGATGTTTGTGGTGTGGTTGGGCAGCGTGCTGATCACGCTGCTGGCCATTGCAATGGCGGCCGGGAAAACCCCGGGTGAAACGGGCTTCACTGCCGCCATCGCCGTCTGGCTGTGGTTTACCGTGCTGTTTGCCAATATGGCGGAAGCGCTGGCAGAAGGGCGCAGTAAAGCACAGGCTAATAGCCTGAAGGGCATCGCCAAAACCAGTTTTGCCAAAAAGCTGGCCGCGCCGGAGTACACTGCCCGTCAGCAGTCTGTGTCCGCAGAATCCCTGCGCAAAGGCGACTGGGTACTGGTGGAAGCGGGCGATATGATCCCCTGCGACGGCGAAGTCCTGGTGGGTGGCGCATCGGTGGATGAAAGCGCCATTACCGGCGAATCGGCCCCCGTCATCCGCGAATCTGGCGGTGACTTCTCATCCGTCACCGGCGGTACACGGATTCTCTCCGACTGGCTGGTGGTGCAGTGCAGCGTCAACCCGGGGGAAACCTTCCTCGACCGGATGATCGCGATGGTGGAAGGGGCGAAACGGCGTAAAACGCCGAATGAGATCGCCCTGACTATTCTGCTGGTGGCGCTGACCATCGTGTTTGTGCTGGCCACCGCCACGCTCTGGCCGTTCACCGCCTGGGCAGGGACGCCAGTGAGCCTCACAGTACTGGTGGCGCTGCTGGTGTGTCTGATCCCCACGACGATTGGCGGCCTGCTGTCGGCGATTGGCGTGGCGGGCATGAGCCGTATGCTGGGGGCCAACGTGATTGCCACCAGTGGACGTGCGGTGGAAGCGGCGGGGGATGTTGATGTATTGCTGCTGGATAAAACCGGCACCATTACGCTGGGTAATCGCCAGGCAACGCAATTCCTGCCAGCCGCGGGTATCAGTGAACAGCAGCTGGCCGATGCCGCACAGCTGGCCTCACTGGCCGATGAAACCCCGGAAGGGCGCAGTATTGTGGTGCTGGCGAAGCAGAAATTTAATCTGCGCGAACGCGACCTGAAAAGCCTGGATGCCACTTTTATTCCATTCTCGGCGCAGACGCGCATGAGCGGGGTCAACGTGCAGCAGCGCACGGTGCGTAAAGGTGCGGTTGATGCGGTGCGCCGCTATATCGACAGCAACGGCGGCCAGTTCCCGCCAGAGGTTAACGGCCTGGTGGAACAGGTGGCGCGTGCGGGCGGCACACCGCTGGTCGTCTGTGATGGTGTAACGGTACTGGGCGTGGTGGAGCTGAAGGACATTGTGAAGGGCGGCATTAAAGAGCGCTTCGCCGAGTTGCGAAAAATGGGCATTAAAACAGTGATGATCACCGGGGATAACCCGCTGACCGCCGCCGCGATCGCCGCCGAGGCTGGCGTGGATGATTTCCTGTCAGAAGCGACCCCCGAAGCCAAGCTGGCACTCATCCGTCAGTATCAGGCCGAAGGACGGCTGGTGGCGATGACCGGAGATGGCACCAACGATGCCCCGGCACTGGCGCAGGCTGATGTGGCGGTGGCCATGAACTCCGGTACCCAGGCGGCAAAAGAGGCGGGTAACATGGTCGATCTCGACTCCAACCCGACCAAACTGCTGGAAGTGGTGCATATCGGCAAACAGATGCTGATGACGCGCGGTTCCCTGACCACATTCAGTATCGCTAACGATGTGGCAAAGTATTTTGCCATTATCCCGGCCGCGTTTGCTGCCACGCTGCCGCAGCTCAATATGCTGAACGTGATGCAGTTGCACTCACCCAACTCCGCCATTCTGTCAGCGGTGATCTTCAACGCGCTGGTGATTGTGTTCCTGATCCCGCTGGCGTTGAAAGGGGTGAGCTATCGCCCGCTGAGTGCTGCCGCGCTACTGCGTCGTAATCTGTGGTTGTATGGTGTCGGCGGCCTGCTGGTGCCATTCGCTGGGATTAAACTGATTGATATGTTACTGACCCTTCTGGGCATGGCATAAGGAAAATATGATGAGCCAATTACGTCCTGCTCTGTTTTTACTGATATTACTGACGCTGGTCACCGGGCTGCTCTATCCTCTGTTAACCACCGGGCTGGCGCAGTGGTGGTTCCCGCAGCAGGCCAATGGTTCGCTGTTACGCCAGGAGGGCACCGTGCGCGGTTCGGCCCTGATCGGCCAGAATTTTACGCGTGCTGATTATTTCCAGGGGCGGCCATCGGCCACGGGTGATGCGGCGTATAATCCGCTGGCCTCTTCTGGCAGCAATCTGGCGGGCAGCAACCCTGCGCTGGACAAGGCGATTGTTGAACGCGTGGCGGCACTGCGTGCGGCGAACCCGCAGGCCAGCCATCAGGTGCCGGTGGATCTGGTCACTGCCAGCGGCAGCGGGCTGGACCCGCAGATTTCACCTGCGGCAGCGCACTGGCAGGCAGCACGCGTAGCGCAGGCACGCCAGCTTCCACTGGAAACGGTTGAACGGCTCATTGCCGATAATACGATGACGCCGCGCCCGGCGTTTATCGGGGAGCCGGGTGTGAATGTGCTGGCGCTGAACCTGGCACTGGATGCATTACAGCGTTAAACCCTGACGGGTCGGGTATGCCCACCACTACGGTGGTAAGGGCTCGTCCACCTGCGAAACTCGCGTAGGGGCGAGGCATGTCTCGCCCGTTGTTTTCCCTGTTTAAGGAATCGGATGAACGACGAACTCCAGCGCCCTGATCCGGATGCGCTGCTACGCCTGGCGGCAGAAAGCCATCGCGGTAAGCTGAAAATTTACTTTGGTGCCTGTGCTGGTGTGGGAAAAACGTGGGCGATGCTCCAGGAGGCCCGCCGTCTGCGTGCACAGGGGCTGGAGGTGCTGGTAGGCGTGGTGGAAACCCACAACCGCCCGGAAACGGCTGCGTTGCTGGCCGGGCTGACCCTGCTGCCGCGACGGGCCACCGGGCAGCATCGCCACCCCGAATTTGACCTTGATGCAGCGCTGGCCAGCCATCCGGCAGTGATTCTGATGGACGAACTGGCGCACAGTAACGCCCGTGGCTCACGCCACCCGAAACGCTGGCAGGACATTGAAGAGCTACTGGATGCCGGTATTGACGTGATCACCACGGTCAACGTTCAGCATCTGGAAAGCCTGAACGATGTGGTTGGCGGCGTGACCGGCATCCGCGTGCGCGAAACCGTGCCTGACCCGTTTTTCGATGCTGCTGACGATGTGGTGCTGGTGGACCTGCCGCCGGATGACCTGCGTCAGCGGTTGAAAGAGGGAAAAGTTTATATCGGTGAGGGCGCAGAACGCGCCATCGAAAACTTCTTCCGTAAAGGTAACTTGATCGCTCTGCGCGAGCTGGCGCTGCGGCGCACCGCCGATCGCGTCGATGACCAGATGCGTGCCTGGCGTGATACTCAGGGACGGGAAAAAGTCTGGCACACGCGCGATGCCATTCTGTTGTGCATTGGTGATAACAGTGGCAGTGAAAAGCTGGTGCGCAGTGCTGCCCGGTTAGCGGCCCGGCTCGACAGTGTCTGGCATGCTGTTTATGTCGAAACCCCACGTCTGCATCGCCTCTCTGAAGCGCGGCGGCGCGGCATTCTGCGGACGCTGCAACTGGCGCAAGAGCTCGGTGCGGAAACCGCAACGCTTTCAGACCCGAGCGAAGCCAGTGCGGTGCTGCGTTACGCTCGCGAGCACAACCTTGGCAAAATTATTATCGGCCGCCGTCCGACCCGCCGCTGGTGGCGCGAACGTTTTGCCGACCGTCTGGGCGAACTGGGGCCGGATCTCGATATTCTGATCGTCGCGCTGGATGACCCGCCGCCAGATGCCGTCAGTCCACTGGCTCCACGCGCAGGCGGAGGCGGCAATGAAGGAAAATGGCATGCACAACTGCGGGGTTGCGCCGCCGCGTTGTTACTCTGTGCGCTGGTGACCGTTGCCGGGCGCTGGCTGCTACCGGCGGTCGATTCGGTTAACCTGGTGATGGTTTACCTGCTGGCCGTGGTGATTGTCGCGCTGCGTTACGGGCGCTGGCCGTCGGTGGTGGCGACACTGCTGAACATTGTCGCCTTTGATTTAGTGTTTGTGGCACCCACTGGCACGATGGCGGTGTCGGACGTGCAGTACCTGGTCACCTTCGGCGTGATGCTGGCGGTCGGCGTGATCGTCGGTAATCTGACCGCCGGGGTGCGCTATCAGGCACGGGTGGCGCGCTATCGTGAACAGCGGGCGCACCATTTGTATGAAATGGCCAAAGCCCTTAGCCGGGCGCTCAGTCAGCGTGATATTGCCGCCACGCTCCAGCGCAGCGTAGAGAGCACCTTGCAGGCCCGCAGTGAGCTTTATCTGCCTGATGAACAGGGCGAGCTGGTCGCGGTGGGGGAAGCCCATCTCAGTGCCGTACCGGACCGGGCAATTGCCCGCTGGAGCTTTGATAAAGGCCAGCCCGCCGGGGCCGGAACCGATACGCTGCCTGGTGTTCCCTGGCAGATGCTGCCGCTGAAAAGCGGCAGTGAAACACTGGGCCTGTTGATCCTTGAACCTCTCAACCTGCGTCAGCTGATGATCCCCGAACAGCAGCGATTGGTCGAAACGTTCACCGTGCTGATCGCCAACGCCTTAGAACGTATGAATCTTAGCCAGCGTGAGGCGGTGTCCAGGCTGGCGGCCGAGCGCGAACAGCTGCGTAATGCGCTGTTATCTGCGCTCTCCCATGACCTGCGCACCCCGCTGACGGTGCTGTTTGGTCAGGCTGAAATTCTGACGCTCGACCTGGCTTCAGAGCACTCACCATATGCTCCGCAGGCCAGTGCCATGCGAGAGCAGACGTTGAACACCATCCGGCTGGTGAATAATCTGCTGGATATGGCGCGGTTGCAGTCCGGCGGCTTTCATCTGAAACGTGAGTGGATGGCACTGGATGAATTGGTCGGCAGCACGTTGCGCCAGCTCTCCGTACTGCTGGCCGGACGCAATATCGCGCTCGATCTGCCGCCGATGCTGCTGATGGATGTCGATGGTCCACTGATGGAGCGTGTGTTAAGCAATCTGCTGGAAAATGCACTGAAATATGCAGGTCCTGCGGCGAACATCGGCATACGTGCCACACAGTCGTCAGCGCAGCGGCTGATGCTCGAAGTGTGGGATGACGGCCCGGGCATTGCTGGTGGGCAGGAGCAGTTGATTTTCGAGAAGTTCTCCCGGGGCAACAAAGAGTCGGCCGTGCCGGGTGTCGGGCTGGGGCTGGCGATTTGTCAGGCGATAGTCACTTTGCATGATGGCACCATCCATGCGGAGAACCGGCCGCAGGGCGGTGCTCGTTTTATCATTACGCTGCCGCTTACTCCGCCGCCGGTGATTGAGGATTATGCGGAATAGATCGGGCCGGGCATGCCCGGCCCCTACGGAGATCACCCCAGGCGTGCGGCAATAAACTCAACGGCTCTTTGTGCGCCCTGGGCCGAAATGGTGTGCCCGATGCCCGGCTCAAACTGGCTGCTGACCTGCACACCCAGAGCGCGCAGACGCTGCTCCGCAGAATGCCCTTCCTGCACCGGGATAACATCATCGGCCATACCGTGCAGCACCAGCAACGGGGTATTCAGTGCCGGAGTGAACGGGGCGGGTGATGACAGGCGGCCGGAAAAGGCGACAATGCCCGCAACCGGCCAGCGGCCCGACACCAGCGTATCGAGCGCCATAATCGAGCCCTGCGAGAAGCCGACCAGCACCACCTTATCCAGATGCTCGCTCATCTGATGCCGATCGAGGATCGCCTGGAAAGTCTGGTCAAAGGCGGCACGCGCTTCTGCCACACGTGCAGGGCGGTTTTCCGGCGTAATACCCGCCAGGCTAAACCACTGCCAGCCTGCACCCTGTTCAAAGTGGTACGGTGCATTGGGGCTGGCAAAGCTTACGCCTGGCAGGGAGGGCGCCCAGTGGTCTCCCAGGCCTGCCAGATCATCGCCGCTGCTGCCAACGCCGTGCAGTAAAATAACTAATCCTTTCGACATTGTTCGCCTCGTAAATCAGATTAAAAACCGTAGCCGCTCATGTCTGGCCCGGCGGGCACAATCCCGTTAGGGTTCAGTGCCTTAATAGAGTAATAACCCTGCTTAATATGGTCGATGCTGACCGTTTCACGCACGCCGGGGATCGCCAGCAGACGTTGCAGGTAAGCATTCAGCGCCGGGAAGTCCCGTAACTGGCGCAGGTTGCACTTAAACAGACCGTGATAGGCAACGTCAAAGCGAATCAGCGTCACGAACAGGCGAATATCGGCTTCGGTCAGAACAGCATCAAACAGATAAGGACCACTGTTGCTCAGACGCGTTTCCAGCTCAGCCAGCATGCCGAACACATCATTAAAGGCTTCACGGTAGCTGATGGCGGTGGTGGCAAACCCGGCGCGATAAACACCGTTGTTCAGTCGGGGATAGATCTCGGCGTTCAGCGCGTCAATCTCTGCACGCAGGGATTCAGGGTACAGATCGACAGACTGTGTTGCCAGCGCACCAAAGCCACTGTTGAACATGCGTACGATATCCGCCGATTCATTACTGACGATGGTGCCGGTTTTTTTGTCCCACAACACCGGCACCGTTGCCCGCCCGGTGAAACTGTCGTCGGCGCGGGTATACAGCTGATGCAGATATTCCGCGTGGTTCAGGGTATCGCGGTCGGCACCTGGGAAGTCGCCAAAGTGCCAGCCTTCATCGGTCAGCTGTGGCTCAACGACGGAGACGCTGATGACCTCCTCCAGCCCTTTCAGCTTACGGGCGATTAATGTGCGTGACGCCCACGGGCAGATCAGCGCCACATACAAATGGTAGCGATCTGGCTCTGCGAGGAAGCCACTGCTGCCATCCGCCGTCACCCAATGACGGAAGCTTGAGGTCTGCCGGACAAAGCCGCCTTTTTCATCGGTGGCCTGTACCGGGTGCCACTCTGCCGTCCATTTACCGTTTACCAGCATCAGTCGTTCCTCAGTTCAGGCGTGAAGCAGGCAGGGAGGCTTTCAGCGCGTATTTTCCGTCACCGATCAACGCCAGTACCAGCAGGCTGATTGTCCAGAATACCGGGTATTCCCAGCCGCCGTTCGGGTTGGTGAACCAGAAACCCGCCGCACCGTGCACTGTAGCAATCGCACCCAGCAGTACCGGGATCAGCAGCAGCGCGGCAATGCGTGGGCGGTAGCCAACAATCAGTGCCACAGCGCCCAGTACTTCCCAGGCGATGGTGACGTAAGCCAGCCCACCGGGCAGGCCCAGTGACTCAAAGAATTTCGCGGTGCCAGCCGGGGTGAAAACAAAAAACTTCAGGCCAGCGTGCGCCAGGAACAGGATGCCAAGCGAAAGACGCAGGATCAGCGCGGCCCAGGGGGCGGTACGGGTATCAGTCATGATGAGATGCCTTATAACGTGTGAGTGTCAGGGTTGATAAAACACACTCTACACTCATTCCTCCGCACTGATTATCCTGCCATTCGCGCAATGATTACTTCCATATTGGAAGTAATCACCAGCCCTGATCCCACTCTGGCTTCCCGGCATAATGGCTGACAAGGAAGTCGATCAGCGCCCGTACCTTATGGGCCAGATGGCGTGCCGGGGGATAAACGGCGTACAGGCCGAGCGGAGGAATTTCACTCTCAATCAGCAGAGGCCGGATGGTTCCAGTTCGTAAGGCGGCACCGGCAATAAAGGTCGGCAGTCGGGCAATACCCAAGCCGCTCAGCGCCGCGGTCAGGCAGGCCTCGGCATTGGAAAAACGCAGGCGGCCACTGATGGGCACAGTTTCGCCTTCATTGCCGAACGGCCAGTTATAAGGATCGCGGAAGTTGGTGTCGATAATGCAGTTATGATCGGCTAATTGCTGAGTATGCGTTGGCATACCGTGCCGCCGCAAATAGTCATCGCTGGCGGCGATCACCACGCGCATATCGCTGAGGCGGCGGGCAATCAGGCTGCTGTCGCTCAGTTTTCCGATGCGGATGGCAACGTCAAATCCCTCATCGACGATGTTCACGATACGGTCTGAGAAGCTGACATCCAGTTCAATTTCCGGAAACTCGCGGGCAAAGGCGATCAGCGCCGGGGCCAGTTGGCTGGCACCAAACGTGATGGGCGCGCTGAGTTTGATGCGTCCTGAGGGTTTCCCTGCAGCGTGGCGCACCGAGGCATCCAGCGCATCCCATTCATCCAGCAGATGTTTGACCTGAGAAAAATAGGCCTGCCCGACTTCGGTGGGGGACAGCGCACGCGTGCTGCGTTTCAGCAGTTGCACGCCCAGCTCTTTTTCCAGTTTTGATACCAGTTTAGAGGCCTGGCCACTGCTGGTACCCAGCCGGGCCGCCGCTGCGGCAAAGCTGCCCAGCTCGAGCACCGCCACAAACATTCGATCGCAATCCAGACGTTCCACGGTTTTCCCTTGTGTGCAGAAAAACGGGCCGGGCCTGCCCGGCCCCTACGTGATCCCATCGTAGGTGCAAGGTATGCCTCGCCCTGATGACACCATTAAACCAGCCGCGCACCGCTTTGTGCATCAAACAGATGGATTTTTTCGGGATTGATATCCAGAGCAAGGGATTGCTGCGGTTCCAGCGCCACGCGCCCGGCGAGCTGAATATGCAGGGAAAAACCCTGCCATTCGGCGTGCAGCAGGCTGGATTCGCCCGTGACTTCCAGCACCTTCAATAATGCGGAGGGATGGGTGGAGTGGCGTGCCTGGACAAAATCATGGGCGCGAATCCCGACAATCACCGGCTGGCTGCCCTGACGCCGGGCGCTGTCGTGCCAGCGAGCAGGCAGAGGAAACCACAGTCCGTTACAGTTGACGCCGGGAATGCCATCCTGCGTCTTTACTTCACCCGCCAGCAGATTCATCGGCGGCGATCCAATAAAGCGTGCGACAAAGGTATTCACCGGATGGTCGTAAATCTCCAGCGGCTTGCCCTGCTGCACAATCACCCCATCGCGCATCACCACAATGCGGTCCGCCAGCGTCATGGCCTCCACCTGATCATGGGTGACGTAGACCATAGTGGTTTTAAAGCGCTGGTGCAGCGATTTAATCTCCGCACGCAGCTCCATACGCAGCTGGGCATCAAGGTTTGATAGCGGCTCATCAAACAGGAAGACCTGCGGATTACGTATCATCGCCCGGCCCATCGCCACGCGCTGACGCTGGCCGCCAGAGAGGGCACGCGGGTAGCGATTCAGCAGTTTATCAATACCGAGGATGCTGGCGATCCGTGTAATGCGGCTCTGTTGTTCGTCCCGTTTGACCCGTTTAACCTGCATATGGAACGCCAGGTTTTCAGCCACCGTCAGATGCGGATACAGGGCGTAGCTCTGAAACACCATGGCGATATCGCGATCCGCGGGATCAAGATCATTTATTCGCAGATCGTCCAGCAGGATCGCCCCGTTAGAGATCGTATCCAGCCCGGCCAGCAGACGCAGCAGGGTGGATTTTCCACAGCCGGAAGGACCGACCAGCACGGTAAAACTGCCGTCCTCGATCGTCAGATCGAGCGGGTGCAACACCGTTTGCGTACCGTAACGTTTCGTGACTTTGACCAGTTCAACCCGTGCCATACTGTTTTCCCGTGGTGACGGGCGAGGCATGCCTCGCCCCTACAATTAAAAGGCTGCGTGTTCCCGCATGGAGCATGCCTCACCCCTGCAATTAACAGGCTGCGTGGTCCCGTATGGAGCATGCCTCGCCCCTACAATTAACAGGCTGCGTGTTCCCGCATGGAGCATGCCTCACCCCTGCAATTAACAGGCTGCATGTTCCCGTAGGGGTCGGGCATGCCCGACCCGATTTGCCGACATAATTACCCCTTGCTGCCGCCACTGGCCAGCCCGCCGACCAGGCTTTTTTGCAACCACAGGGCGATCAGCAACGGCGGTAATGAGGCGAGGATGCCCACGGCGGCGATCAAGCCGTCATCGGTGGCGCGTCCGGCAGTAAATCCGGCGATGGTCACTGGCAGCGTTTGTGCGTCGAGATTACTGGTAAACAACAGCGCATAGAAAAATTCATCCCACGCCAGCAGCCAGCCGAACAGCGCCGAGGCGCCCAGCACCGGTTTTGCCAGCGGCAGGGTAATACGCATCAGAACCTGCCAGAAGCGCAGGCCATCCAGGCGGGCTGCCTGCTCAATATCGCGTGGCAGGGCATCAAACTGGTTTTTCAGCATCCATGTCAGGAACGGCAGGATCAGCGAACAGTAGACCAGCACCAGACCAAGATGGGTGTTCAGCAGGCCGAGCTGTTGCAGCACAAAATAGAGCGGCAGTACAAAGGCCACGGGTGGCACCATGTAGATCGCCAGCGCCGCGAACAGCCACAGATCGCGCCCGACATAGCGCGAGAAGCTGAACGCAGCGGGAACCGCCAGCAGCAGGGAAATCAGTGTGGCAAACCCCGCGACCAGCAGGCTGTTGCCCAGCGCATGCAGAAACAGTTCGCCGGGCTGACCGGGGGTGAGCGACAGCAGCGCGCGGTAACGGCTGAAGTCCCACTGGCGCGGCAGCCACTCCAGCGGAATACGCGTCAGGTCGCTGTTGGCGCTGACGCTCATCAGAAACAGCCACAGCATTGGCCCGAGAATCGACGCTGCCAGCAGCAGCGCGGCGGCATACAGTAAAACGCGGCGCAGTTTACGTTTCATCAGCAAGACTCCTGCGGCGCTGGCGGTAGAGCATCGCCATATATAGCGCAATCAGTACGCTACACATCAGCGTCATCAGAATGGCGTAAGCCGCACCGCTACCGGCCCGCAGATAGCTGAAGGATTCCTGATAGACATAGAAACTGAGGGTTTTGGTGCTGTCGACCGGGCCGCCGCGCGTCATCACATAGATAATGTCGAACACTTTGAAGGCGTCGATGGTGCGTAGCACCAACGCCACACTCAGTGCACCGACAATGGCCGGAAAGGTGATGGCGCGAAAACGTCGCCACGCCGGCGCACCGTCCAGACGTGCAGCTTCATACAGATCTTCAGGAATCGACTGCATGGCGGCCAGCACCAGCAGTGTCACCAGCGGATAGTTTTTCCATACGTCAGCCAGCATCACCGCATTGAGGGCTGAGTCCGGGGAACCGAGCCAGCTGCGGTAGCCGTCGATAATGCCTGCCTGAGTCAGCAGCGCATTGATGCTGCCGTAATCCGGGTTGAAATTCAGTCGCCACATCATGGCGTTAACAATGGTGGGCAGCGCCCAGGGCAGGATCACCAGCACGCGCAGCACGTTGCGCCCGATAAATTTTTGGTTCAGCAGCAGCGCGACGAGTACGCCGATCACTCCCTCAAGCGCCACTGATATCATCGTGAAATAGAGCGTACGGCCAATCGCCGCACGAAAATCCGGGTCGGTCAGGGCGTAGAGGTAGTTATCCAGTCCGATGTAGCCGGTCTGTGCACCGCTGCCAATCAGCTCGGCATCGGTAAAACTGAGCCAGATAGTGCGCAGCAGTGGCCAGGCGGTTAACAGGGCCATCACAATCAGCATGGGTGCCAGAAGCACCCATGCCTGACGCTGCTCACGACGTTGCAGACTGAGCATGGCGTTCCCTTAACGCAGTCGGGCTGCGCTTTTCGTCACCGCTTCCATTGCGGATTGCGGCGTTTGCTGGCCCTGAAGGACCTGCTGCAGTTGCTGTTGCAGACTGTTCGACAGACGTGAGTAGTCGGCGGTAATCGGGCGCATCAGCATCACATCGAGGGATTTTTTCGCGGCTGCGATTAACGGCTCCTGGCCTTTCTGCACGGCGGGATCGTCGTAGGAGTCTTTCCAGACAGGCAGGCTGAGTTTGGCGTATTTATTCTGCACCGGCTGGGAGGTCAGGTAACGGATATACTGCCAGGCCTGATCCTGGTGGGCGCTGGTCTGGGTCACGCCCAATCCCATCGAACCGTTCATTGCTGCGACTTTGCCCGGTTGTTCAGAGGGAGCCGGAACAATTCCCACATCACCGGCGACCTTGCTCTGCTTCGGATCGTTGGCCATGTTGTACATATAGGTCCAGTTCAGGGCAAAGGCCGCATCGCCATTGGAAAACACCTTACGCACGTCCTCTTCCAGATACTCGCGTGAGTTCGGGTTTGTGACGCCTTTATCCAGCGATTCTTTCATAAAGGTGACGGCTTTCACCGATCCGGCATCACTGAAGTTCAGCTTACCGTTCTGGTAGAACTGGCCGCCAAAGGCTGACACCAGGGTGGTGTAGTCGCACACCAGCGCTTCAGCCTGGGACCAGCTCCACACCAGCGGATATTTAACGATGCCTTTATCCTGCAAAATTTTGGACTGATCCATCACCTGCTGCCAGGTGGTCGGTGGGTTCGCAATACCTGCTTTAGCGAGCATGGCTTTGTTGTAGAAGAGGTATTTTGTATCGAGGATCCACGGCATGCCCCACAGTTTTTTGTCCCAGCTGACCGTACTCCAGGCGCCGTCGAACACCTTCGCTTTCTCATCGGCGCTGACCTGGCGGGTGATATCTTTTAGCAGGCCAAATTTGGCAAATTCTGCGGGCCACATATCGTCAAACAGCACCACATCGTAGCCATCGCTACCTGCGCCGCGTGCCGCGATAATTTTATCGTGCAGGGCTTCATAGGGCACAAATTCAAGATTAACGGTGACACCCGGATTGGCTTTTTCAAAATCGCTGGTCATGGCACGCACGTCGCTTTCGCTGTAGGCGGCCTGAGACATAAACAGGGCGTTGAGTTGGGTTTTTGCAGAGGCAGCGCCGGAGGCGCTCAGAGCAAGCAGGGTCATCAGGCAAGCGGTGGATCTCTTCATTACTTACTCTCCATTTAACCTAAAAAGGAAGCGGTCAGAACACGTTCTTATTCGCCTGGATCAATAGAATGGCTGAGCCGCACAACTTAACCGGCCCAGACATTTATTATTGTCGTAAATATTTCAAAGGTAGAACTTTATTATCAAGAACTGCTTTATAGGTCGTGCTTATTATGGTTGACGGGTTCCCCTGAGTGTTGGCAGTATCGCCGCCCCGAGCGCGCCCGCCGCGTCGCCCAGAGAAGATGGAATAATATGCTTGTTAACCGCATAGCCGCTGGCCCGCGCCAGCGCTTTCTCCATTCCTCCCTGAAACAGCGGAAACAGTGCTGCTGCGCTGCCGCTGAGAACCGTCACATCCGGTCCATACAGCGCCAGCAGGGTATTTAGCCCCCGGCCAACGATCTGGCCGTACTGATAAAGAATGCCGCTGATGCGCGGATTTGCCGCGGCCAGATGGCTTAATCTCTGACTGAGCGTGGCATCCCAGCGCAGGTCGGGAATCGCGGCGGTCAGCGCCTGCTGTAGCCAGCCGCGTGAGGCCAGCATTTCCCAGCAACCCTGCAATCCGCAGTAACACACTACCGGGTCATCGGAAACCGGGATGTGGCCCGCTTCCGGATGGCTGCCATCAATGTTGCGAAACGGGGTGCCGCCTTCCAGCATCGCTACGCCAATTCCCGTACCGAGTGTGACCATCAGCATGCGGCCGCTGCCCTGGCCTGCCCCTAAGTGAAACTCACCGAGGGCGGCGGCAACGGCATCGTTGTCGATTGCCACGGGGACACCCAGCAGTACCCGCAACTGTGACACCAGTGGGAAGCCGGAGAAGCAGGCCAGCGTGTCCTCGTTTTCAATGATCTCATTGTTCATGTTCACCGGGCCGCTGGCACCGATGCCGAGGCTGGCTAAACGCTGCCCGGCGGGCACTAACTGACGCACTTTCTCTGCCAGTGCGCTGGCACGTTGCCAGGCGGGCAGCGTGGCGAACCACGCGGTCGGTACGGTTTCTGACGCGATTTCGCGCTGCCCGGCCAGCAAAATAATGCGTGTGCCGGTACCCCCGATATCCATGCCTGCCTGTAGAGAGAGTGCGTCAGAGGTTGTCATGTTTTCACCGTTATCTTTTGGCCGTAGAGAAATTCCCCTGGTATCCGCCCATTGCCACGCGCCAGCGTGACAGTCAGATGCTGGACCCACAGCATTGCACACAGTAAACGCGGCAGCGGTTCGGTGGGTGTGGGCAGATGCACGCTGTCGGCGTACTTCTCCGGCCCTACGCTGACCACCAGCGTCCCGTTCTGGCGCAAATCGGCTGCCAAGGTGTTCAGGGTGTTGTCGCTGCCATCACCAAACAGGAGGGCCAGCATCCCCGCGCCGGAGGTTTCCATCGGACCGTGGCGGAACTGGCCACCAATAAAACCTTCTGCGGCCACTTTGGACGCTTCTTTGGTAATCAGTGCTCCGGTTAACGCCGTAGCGGCATCGGCCCCGATACCAATCATCGCGACGCGGGGCAGGTTATGGGCCAGCAGCGCATCGCTGAGCGTTTGTGCTTCGGCGCGCTGGCGAATAATTTGCGCGATATCGGGCAGAATAGCATGCACGGTCGCCAGCAAAGGTTTCTCATTCCGCCCGGTCAGGGCGTACAACACCCGGTAACTGGCGACTAACGTGTTGAGGTAGCTTTTCGCACTGACGGTGGCTTCTGACCCGCTGTGCAGCAATACCTGAACCTGTGCCTTTTTTGCCAGTTCGCTGGCGGTATCATTGGTGATGCCAATCAGCGTTTTTGGCGGGGTGATACTGTTCAGCAACGCCACCACTTCGCCACTCATTCCTGACTGCGATGTCAGCCACAGCAGACTGTTGGCGGTGACCAGGTTTGGCATATCGAGCAATCTGCCCGCATCAATACGCCATACCGGGTAACCGCGCTCGATCAGTTCACGTTCGATCGGGATCAGGGCGTAATCAGAGGATCCCATTCCGGCCAGCACAATACGATCGTAGTGATTGAGATCCAGTGCGCTGAGTGCCTGCGGTAGCTGGTAAGCTAACTGGTCACGCAGGGCCTCGACCTGCTGCTCAATATCTTTTTCGTAGTCGCTGAGAATCGTTGCTGACATCGATAGTGCCCTCCCGAAAGTTGTTACCGATGAGTTAAATGTAGCTGCACGAATTCGTGCAGTCAATGTGCATTATTCGCGCAATAGCACACATATTTGCCTGTTTTTTGTCTGCTATACTGACATCAGGGCAATGTTCGTACAGTATGTGCATGAAAGTGTGCAGGTATCGCAACAGGAAGGACACATGAGCGCATCAAAAAGACGATTGCAAATAATTGAGATGATCAGGGAAAAGGGCTATCTGAACGCCGTAGAGCTGTCCGAAGTGTTCGGTGTTGATAGTTCGACTATCCGCCGCGACCTGTCGTTGCTGGAAAAAAACGGGATGGTGATGCGCACGCATGGGGGATTGCTGCCGGTATCCGGCGTGACGGAGAGCAGCCTGGATACGCCTTACAGCGTACGCCGTCAGATGAACAATCCGGCGAAAGCGGCGATTGCACGTTATGCGGCAAGCCTGGTGCAGGACGGTCAGTCGTTGATCCTGGATAACGGCTCCAGCGTCTATGAACTGGCGCTGGCGTTGCGCGATAAGCGTAATCTGACTGTGGTGACCAATGACGTCCTGACCGCCGTGGCACTGAGTGCCTGCCCGGGGATCACCATTCACGTCACCGGGGGCATGATGCTGAATGCTGTCTATACCCTGATTGGCCAGGAGACGGTGGATAAGATTAACAGTCTGCACGTCGACTGGGCGTTTCTTGGGGCGGAAGGGGTGCACTTTGACAGCGGTATCACCAATATCAACACCGTCGAAATCCCGGTGAAGAAGGCGATGATCGCGGCGGCAGAGAAAACCGTGGTGCTGGTGGACAGCAGTAAAATGGGCTATCGCGCGCTGGCACATGTGTGTCCGTTGGCGGAAATCGCGCTGATTATCACCGAGGAGTCCCCGGCCCTGAAACAGCGAACGAAATATGGGGATCGGCTGCGGGTAGTGACGCTCGCGTAGCGGCGTGGCGAGGCCCGCAGGGATGCGGTCGTTGCTTATTCGGCATGCTCAAACTGGCCTCAGACCCGAAGCCACACTGTCAGCCACTAAAATTTGTGGGAGGCTCTATGAGGTCGACCCTCACCCCGGTTATGCACTAAGCTGAACAATCCTGCCGTACACATGAGCCTGCTTTATGCTTTATCGCCGTTTTGAAAGGATGATCAACATCTTCAGGGATGCCCCGGCCGACATGCCACCCAACAACCTCTGGGCATTCTATCTGTTCTATCTGCGTCAGGTGTGGCCGTGCTTCGCGCTGTTACTGGTGATTGGACTGGTAGCCTCACTGATCGAAGTAGCGCTGTTCCGCTATCTCAGCCGTATCATCGACCTGGTGAATAGCAGCCCCACCGCCACCTTCTTTAGCGACCACGGCAGCGAACTGCTGTGGATGGTGGTGGTGGCGCTGATCTTCAGGCCACTGTTTATTGGCCTGCACGACCTGTTGGTGCACCAGACCATCAACCCCGGCATGACCAGCATGATCCGCTGGCAGCATCATAACTACGTGCTGCGTCAGAGCCTGAACTTCTTCCAGAATGATTTCGCCGGACGTATCGCCCAGCGCATTATGCAGACGGGCAACGCGCTGCGCGACTCTGCGGTGCAGGCGGTCGATGCCCTGTGGCACGTGCTGATTTACGCCGTCACCACGCTGGTGCTCTTTGCCGAAGCAGACTGGCGGCTGACCATCCCGCTGTTGATCTGGATTGTCGGTTACGTGTTGTGCCTGCGCTACTTTGTGCCGCGCGTCAAAGCCCGTTCGGTGGCGTCGAGCGATTCCCGTTCCCGTCTGATGGGCTGCATCGTTGACGGTTACACCAATATCACCACCCTGAAGCTGTTTGCCCACAGCGATCTGGAGCGTCAGTACGCCCGCGAGGCGATTGGCGACCAGACGGTAAAAACCCGCAGCCAGGGACGTATGGTCACCGGCATGGATGTGGTGATCACTACGCTGAATGGTCTGCTGATTATCAGCACTACCGGGCTGGCGCTGTGGCTGTGGACGCAGTCACTGTTAAGCGTTGGGGCGATTGCGCTGGCTACCGGGCTGGTAATCCGCATCGTCAATATGTCCGGCTGGATTATGTGGGTGGTGAACGGCATCTTTGAAAATATCGGGATGGTGCAGGATGGCCTGCAAACCATTGCCCAGCCCGTCAAAGTCAGTGATAAAGACCAGGCTCCGGCGCTGCGGGTGCAGCAGGGCGAAATCCAGTTTGAGGCTATCCGCTTTAACTACGGCGGCGAACGCACGGTGATTGATGACCTGCAACTGACCATCCGGCCCGGTGAAAAAATCGGGCTGATTGGCCCCTCCGGCGCGGGAAAATCCACTCTGGTGAATCTGCTGCTGCGGTTATATGACCTGAACGGTGGCCGCATCCTGATAGATGGTCAGAACATTGCCGATGTCACTCAGGAGAGCCTGCGTGCACAGATTGGGATGATCACCCAGGATACCTCCCTGCTGCACCGTTCGATTCGCGAGAACCTGCTGTACGGTCGGCCGGATGCCAGCGAAGAGGCGTTAACGCGCGCTATTCATCAGGCGAAAGCCGATGAATTTATTCCCCTGCTGTCCGATCCGCAGGGCCGCACCGGGCTGGATGCCCAGGTGGGTGAACGCGGCGTGAAGTTGTCCGGTGGGCAGCGCCAGCGTATTGCGATTGCCCGCGTACTGCTGAAGGATGCGCCGATTCTGATTATGGACGAAGCCACTTCCGCGCTGGATTCCGAAGTGGAAGCGGCGATTCAGGAGAGCCTGGAGACGTTGATGGGAGAGAAAACCGTGATTGCGATTGCCCACCGGCTATCGACCATCGCCCGTATGGACAGGCTGGTGGTGCTGGAGCAGGGCCGGATTGCCGAAATTGGCAGCCACAGCGAACTGCTGGCAAAAGGCGGCCTGTATGCGCGCCTGTGGCGTCACCAGACCGGCGGATTTGTCGGCGAAGGATGATGGTCATGCCCGACGGGTATCACTGCCCGTCGGGCTGCCGCCACGGTAGCGAGGCTTTGGCTTCCTCTGCCCAGTTGCGCACGCCTTCACGCTCCTGATGCAGGAAATCGGCGACCGCATCGTGCAGCCCGGCGTGGCGCAGCAGGTGCCAGGATTCTGTCAGCACCGGTTCGAAACCACGAATCAGCTTATGTTCACCCTGAGCACCGGCATCAAAACGCTGCAGCCCGTGCTCAATGGCGTACTCCATCCCCTGATAGAAGCAGGTTTCAAAATGCAGGCGGTTGAACTCTTCCAGGCAACCCCAGTAGCGGCCGTAGAAGGTGTTGCCATCCACCAGACTGAACGCCATGGCCACCGGCTCTCCGTGCTGGCTGGCGATCACCACGCGAATCGTTTCCGGCATGCGCTCGGCCAACAGGCTGAAAAACAGGCGCGGCAGGTAAGGCTGACGGCCGCGCACGCGGTAGGTATTGGCGTAACAGGCGTAAACAAAATCCCACTGCGCCTCCGTCACCTCTGCGCCCTGATACCAGACAAACTCCACGCCCTGGCTGGCAACCAGCTCGCGCTCTTTGCGCAGCTGTTTGCGCTTGCGCGAGGTGAGGAGGTCGAGAAAATCCTGGAAATCGCGAAAACCCCGGTTGTGCCAGTGATACTGGCAGCCGAGGCGCGGCAGCCAGCGCGGATCCTGCTCCAGCCCCTGGCGAATAGGCTCATCGCTGAAATTAATATGGCCGCTGAAGAGCTGCCGTTCGGCCAGAAACGCAGGTAAGGCCTGTAACAGCTGCGCGGCCTGGCGATCGCTCCCAAGCAGTCGTGCGCCGCTGACCGGACTGAATGGCACCGCCGACAGCCACTTCGGATAATAAGGAATCCCTGCCCGCTCGCTGGCCTCTGCCCAGGCGTGATCGAAAACGTATTCTCCCATCGAATGATTTTTCGCGTAGCCAGGCATGGCCGCACGCGGCGTTCCCTCTTCCATCCACAGCAAATGCTGCGGCAGCCAGCCCGAAGCGCGGCTGACCGCACCGCTCTCTTCCAGAGTGGAGAGAAAAGCATGACGTAAAAAAGGCTGAGAGTTGGGGGCCAGGGCATCCCACTGACTGGCCGGAATATCGGCCAGTTGCGTCAGGACAGTCAGGGACATCGGCGTGCTCCGCATTTACCACAGGGAAAGCGCTACGTTGACGGCTTTTTGCGCCGGGATCAATCCGTTATTCCATGAGGGTGATGTAAAGAAGCCTCGTTCTCATTCTCATTATCATCTGGCTTTGCTATTCTTGCCGACCTTATGTGCGTTATCACACGTGCGCGGCTTTCAGGTTTACAAGGCGGGTTTATGGCGAGTGTTCAGGGTTATCGCTTGTTTAATGTAGTGCTGGCGCGTAAGCAGGTACTTTCTCCTTCGATGCTGTGCTGCGTATTCAGCGGTGATGACGTGCGTCAGATGAAAATGGATGCACCGGATCAGCGGATAAAACTGCTGTTTCCTTCCCTCAACGGCACGCCCTCAACGTTGACCGATGAGGGTGATAAAACCTGGTGGGAAACAGCCCGCGCGATGCCGCAGGATATCCGTCCGATTGCCCGTACCTATACCCTTCGTCACGTCAATGCTGATGCCGGAGAAGTAGAAGTCGAGTTTGTGATGCACGGTACCGAAGGCCCGGCTTCGGCCTGGGCGCTGAATGCTGAGCCGGGTGCAGCGCTGCAAATGGTGGCACCAAATCGCGCCTGCCCGACCAGCAGCGGTGGCTACGAGTGGGACCCGCACCCTGACGTGGAGCGCGCGCTGGTCGTTGCAGATGAAACGGCACTCCCGGCGGCGAAAGCGATCCTTGAACAGCTGGCTGGCTGGAGCAACCCGCCGCAGTTACAGATGTTCCTGGAAATGCCGAAACGCGGCGACTGTGTTGATCTCAGCCACTATACTTTTGCCGACATCCACTGGCTGCCGCGTGAAGAAACCGGTGCCTCTCATGGTGAAGCGTTACTACAGGCGGTGCAGCAGCGGGTGATGCTGCCGGAAAGTGCGCTGGTGCGTGGTGAGCTGCATGAAGAGAAGGATGGCGATATCCTCTGGGACCGTGCCGATAGTGGAGATAAACGCTTTCACGGCTGGGTTGCTGCCGAGTCCAGCGCCGTTAAACAACTGCGCCGCTATCTGATTGGTGAGCGCGGCCTGTCGCCGGAGTGCATCAGTTTTATGGCCTACTGGAGCCGTGGCCCGCGCCGCAACGACTAACCCTCTGTTACCGGCGGACCATCAGCAGTGGGCTGACGTTTTTCAGCAGGTTATAGAACCAGGTTTTGGCGGTGATATCCCCGATCTCGGTGTGCCCGTACAGGTACACCTCAAGATTCGGTAGCTCAAACGGCAGTTCGATGATGCGCCCGTTGCCTCGTGCGACATAGATTTTCGCCGCGCTGGAGGGCAGCGTCACCAGCAGTTCGCTGGAGGCAATCAGCTCGCCCAGCGCCGCAAAGTGCGGGACTTCCAGCGCAATGCGGCGCTCATAGCCATACTCTTTTATCCGCTCTTCCACCATATAATGCCCGCTGATGGTCGACACAATAATGTGTTGTTCCTCCAGGTAGGCATCCAGCGTCAGGGTGTCGCCAATGCGCGGGTGCTGGTCGTTCAACAGGCAGACATAACACTCGTCCATAATCCGGTCACGCTGCGCCAGCGAAATACTCTCGTTACGGCTGCACAGCGCGGCATCGACCTTTCCGGTCAGCAACCATTCATCCAGTTTTCGCATCTCTACCGGGATCACCTCCAGCTGCACGTTAGGGGCAACGGCGCGCAGATGTTTCACCAGACCGGGTAGCAACAGCAGTTCGCCAAGGTCAGAGAGGGCGAGACGAAATTTGTGAAAGGATGTGTCCGGAGAGAAGCTGCGGGTGTCTGCCACCGCCTTCTCAATGCCACTGAGAGACTTTTTAAAAACCGTATAGAGCTGACTGGCGGTGGGAGTCGGTTGCATCCCTTTACGGCTGCGTTTAAACAGCTCATTACCCGTCGCAACCCGCAGCCGGGCTAGGGCATAGCTGGCAGAGGGCTGAGTAATGAACAAACGTTCGGCAGCCCCGCTGACACTTTGGGTTTCATAAATGGCGATAAATACCCGCACCAGGTTGAGATCCATGTTAGCTGGCATATAGCCCTTATCTATTATCAAAGATTTATATTATCTATTTGAACTATTTTAAGCGGTCTAATACCATCCCTTCCACGTTTTTTTGATATGTTCTCCCTTTTTTTCATATCGTAATTACTTCAATAAAATCAAAATAATAAATAACTTCCTTGTTCTTTTAAGGCAGGAGTGGGCGTCATGCGCCCGTCATCGCGGAGCTAAAAATGAAAAATGAAATCGTGGACGTTATCGTCGACTGGATCGACGATCACTTAGAAGAAGGCCTCAATATTGAAGCCGTGGCGGCAAAATCTGGCTATTCGAAGTGGCACCTGCAACGTGCGTTTAAAGAGCAAAGGGGCATCACCCTGGCGACGTTTATTCGCAGCCGCCGTCTTGATCAGGCTGCACGCAGCCTGGTCAGTTCGACCAAAAGCATTATGGCGATCTCGATGGACCTCGGTTTCTCTTCCCAGCAGTGCTTCCAGCGGGTGTTTAAAAAGCACTTCAATGTTACCCCGCGCGATTACCGCATTCAGTTCCGTCAATATCATTAAGTCCGGAGGACCCGTGCGCCAGTTGACTAAAATGGCCGCCGTGCTGGCGGTGCTGTCTCTTCATCCTTTCACCCAGGCCTTTGCGGCAAGTCAGCCACAGCTTACGATGCAGACCGACAGCGGTCAGGGTAGCCCGTTCGGCTATGAGCGCCAGATGAAAAAGATGATGCGCCCGATTAACGATTTGCTGCCACAGGGCAGTAATGAAGAGGCGCTGCCGGTCCGGGAATAATATAGGATCTGTGCGGATTTATCAGCACAGGGCTGGATGTCTGAAGAGTAGTCAGTTAGATTTGTAAGAACTAATCTTACAGAGCGGAATGCAATGGCCAGAACCATGACAGTGGATTTAGGTGACGAGCTGCGCGGGTATGTTGAATCTCTGATTGAATCGGGTGATTACAGAACGCAAAGTGAAGTGATTCGTGAGTCGTTACGATTGCTCAGAGAGCAACAGGCACAATCGAAACTTGCGCAATTAAGATTGCTCCTCGCCGAGGGATTAGAGAGTGGCGTTCCGCAGGAGTGGGATCGCAATGCCTTTATCAGGGAAGTGAAGGGAAAACGCCATGACTCAGGGAAAACGGATTAAGCTCACGCCCAAAGCGCGGGACGATCTCAAAGATATCTTTAGCTATGGCGTGAGTCACTATGGAGAGGTAGCCGCTGATGCTTATATTGATCGTATTTTCACTGCACTGGATATGCTAAAGCACCATGAAATTGGTCAGCGGCGTGCAGAAGTTGGCGAAAATATGTTCTCTTTAGTGGCGGCAGAACATCTTCTTTTTTTCAGACCAGAATACGAAGATATTCTGGTTGTCAGAGTGTTGCATCATTCACGGGATGTAAAGCGACAACAACATTGGTTCTGATTCTTGCCCCTTCATTGATGTTCTCAACGTAAAGTCGCTTAAATTCCGTTGTTTTAAGCGCGCATGCCTTGAAAAAGTCTATCAGCCATCGGGTATACTGTTCGCCCTGTTGAATTGTGAACTGGATGCTATGGAACGTTTCGTCGAAAACCTGATTTACTCTGCGCGCTGGCTGCTGGCACCGATTTACCTCGGGCTGTCGCTGGGGTTAGTGGCGCTGGCCATTAAGTTTTTCCAGGAGCTGATCCATCTGCTGCCACACGTGCTTGAGATGTCGGAAAATGACATGGTGCTGGTGCTGCTTTCGATGATCGACATGACGCTGGTTGGTGGTCTGCTGGTGATGGTGATGCTCTCCGGCTACGAAAACTTTGTGTCTAAGCTGGATATTGATGAGAACAGAGAGAAGCTTAACTGGCTGGGCAAGATGGATTCGGGGTCGCTGAAAAATAAGGTTGCGGCATCGATTGTGGCCATCTCCTCTATCCATCTGCTGCGGGTGTTTATGGATGCGAAGAATATCCCGGATAACAAGCTACTGTGGTACGTGATTATTCATCTGACGTTTGTGCTGTCGGCGTTTGTGATGGGGTATCTGGATAGCATGTCGAAGAAAGAGAAGATTTAGCGTCAGGTTAAATGCCTCCGAAAACCATCGCATTTTTGTAGGGGTGAGGCATGCCTCACCCGGTATTGATGCGGGTCGGGCATGCCCGCCCCCTACGACGCCCGCCCGCGTCTTACCACACCGTATCCCACCACTAACAATGCCCCAATGGTCCCGGCAATCCAGTGCAGATGCGGGATCGCAGCGGTATAACGCAGCAGTGCCGGGTCAGTGACCAGCATACTGCCCGCAATCCAGCCAATCAGTGCTCCGCCGAGCGTGACGATAAACGGGAAGCGCGTCAGCAGCGTCAGTACCAGTTTGCTGCCCATGACAATAATCGGAATACTGATCAACACCCCGAACGACACCAGCCAGACGTTGCCTTTACCCGCTGCGGCCACGGCCAGCACGTTATCCAGCGACATCACCACATCGGCCAGCGTAATGGTCAGCACGGTTTTCCACAGACGGTTATCGCCATTGATGTTGGCTTCTTCCTCTTCACTGCCGACCAGCTTAAAGCCAATCCACAGCAACAGCAGGCCTCCGACGATCTTCAGCCACGGCAGCGCCAGCAGGTGAACGGCAATAATCAGCAGCACAACGCGGGCAACAATCGCCCCGAGCGTGCCGAGAATAATCGCTTTTTTCTGCATGTGCGGTGGCAGTTTACGGCAGGCGAGGGTGATAACGACGGCGTTATCGCCACCCAGTAACAGATCAATTAATACGATTTGTAGCAGGATAACGGCAAAATCAAGATGTTCGAACCACATAAGCACTCAGTCAACACAGCGAAAGGGTCACCGCAGTGACCGAAGCGATCAGCGGCGAAACTCGTCAGCACTGATCTGATATTTCTTCAGTTTATTATATAACCCGGCGCGTGACAGCCCCATTAACTGAGCTGCCTGGCGCAGATTGCCGTTCAGTGCATCCAGCGTGCTAATAATATGCGCGCGCTCATTCACATCAAGCCGAACGGCCTGCTGCGGCTCCGCGGGATGGGCCGCATGGGTGGAGGACGTGCGCCGGATGACTTCATCGGGCAGATCCGGCACATCAATAAACAGTCCGTCGTTCATATTGATCACCCGCTCAACAATGTTCTCCAGCTCACGGACGTTACCCGGCCAGTGGTAGTGGCTTAAAGCGTCCATTGCCCCGGCGGTAAACTGCACGTTGATCTTTTTCAGCTGGGTGCAGACTTTTTCGCGGAACCACTCGGTGAGCGCCGGAATATCGCTGCTGCGTTCGCGCAGGGCGGGAATGGGAATAGAAATCACGTTCAGGCGGTAGTAGAGGTCGCGGCGAAACGCGCCGGTTTCCACTGCCCGGATCAGATTGCAGTTGGTGGCCGCGATAATGCGGACATTGACTTTCACCGGCTGCGACGCGCCAATGCGCACCACTTCACTCTCCTGCAATACGCGCAGCAGGCTGGTCTGCGCTTCCAGCGGCATATCGCCAATTTCATCAAGAAACAGCGTCCCGCCTTCTGCCAGTTCGAACTTACCTGCGGCACCGCCGCGCCGCGATCCGGTAAACGCACCGTCCATATAACCAAACAGCTCACTCTGTACCAGATCGCGCGGCAGCGCACCGCAGTTAACAGCAATAAAAGGCTCGCCGCAACGCAGGCTGCCGTTATGGATCGCCTGAGCAAACAGCTCCTTGCCGGTGCCGCTCTCTCCGGTGAGTAACACGGTGCTGTCGCTGCGACAGCAGCTACGGGCTTTATCCATCGCGACCTGCAAAGCCGGTGCGCTGCCGCATAGCATGTCAAAGGTATAGCTGGCGCTCGCCCCCATCACCCGGCGGGTAATGGCGCGGATACGCTGATTCTCTCGCAGGGCGATAATCTTACCGCCGCCTGGCGCGGGCATCACCGATACCAGGCAGCAGACGCGCTGATTCTCGGCAGGGCTGAAGACGATTTCGCGGTCGTTGCAGAAGGTCATGGTCGCCAGGCGCGTATGTTCCGGGTTCAGTACCGCATCCACTTGATGGCCGGCGCGTGCCAGTCCGTGGAAGATCTGTCGGGCATAGCGGTTGATGGTTTTGATCACCCCTGAGCGATCGAGCACGATCACCCCTTCGTTCAGCGTTTCGAGGATCGACTTCTGCTCCGCCAGCAACGCACGCAGGATCAGCTGCTGGCCGATCGCTTCGGCGGCCGCCTGCACGGTACCGAGAGTATGGTAGTGGAAATTGTCCTGGCTGGCGGTCAGCGTCAGTACGCCGATCATCCGTCCCTCAGCATCGCGGATGGGCGCGGCAGCACATTGCAGATGGCGCTCACGCAAGGCCGCTTTCCAGTTTTCACCGTTGAGCATATACACCAGCCGCTGCTGTTTCAGGCAGCGCGCGGTACAGTTGGTGCCCATCTCTGATTCGGTCAGGATGCTGCCTATCGGGGTCAGATCGCGACCGCAGCAGGAGAGCGTAACCCCCTGCGCATTGGTCAGATTAATGTGGCCGTCCGGGTTATAGGCCAGCAGATTTTCCATAATGCTGCCCGCCACCTCAATCAGCTCGGCATTGTCGGCCAGAATCTGTTTGACCCGTTCCTCGGGTGGGAAGGTGTAAGCAAAATACGCAGGATCGATCCCGGCAGCACGGCTGCTTTTCCATGAACTGAGGACATCCGGGCGGACAAACTCCGGCTCGCGCCCGGCATCAAAATCCCGCCTCGCCTGTTCCAGCAGGCTGTCCCAGCGGCTGGCTTCACTGCCCGCAGGCAGGCTCAGCTGTCCATCACACTCTGCGTTGATCGCACCGGCTAACGTCGGTTGATTCATTTTGCTTCCCTCCCACTAATGGAATGTCCATTTTATAGACATGTTAAGTTGACATGTTTTTTTTGTGTGCATTTTGTGATCGCGACAGGAAGAGAAAGGCGCGCCCTGCAGTGTTCCGCACTCTGGCATAGGGTTTGCTTATGTCTGTTTAACGACAAAAAAACAGTCAGCCAGCCACCTGAAGGGGAACAAGATGTCAGTAACAAAACAGATCGTGCGTGTGGGGTTAATCGGAGCAGGGCGCATGGGGAGCTTCCATGCGACCTCGCTGGCGCAAAAGGTTCCGGGGGCGGTGCTGGCCGCGGTGGCCGATCCCGTGCCGGGAGCTGCGCAGCGTCTGGCGGAGAAGCTGGGCGCGGGCAAATATTATAGCGAGCCCCAGTTGATGCTCGACGATCCTGACATTGATGCGGTGCTGATCGCGACACCGGCACGGACGCATGCGGAGCTGGTGGCCGCGGCTGCCCGGGCCGGGAAACATGTTTTCTGTGAAAAACCGATGGCCATCACGCTCGAAGAAGCTGACCACGCGATTGCTGCCGCGAAAACGGCGGGCGTGGTGTTGCAGGTGGGTTTTAACCGCCGTTTTGCTAACGGCTTCGCCGCCGCGCTGGACGCCATCAAAAAGGGTGAGATCGGCACGCCGCAGCTGATCCGTTCCCTGACCCGCGACCCTTCTCCACTGCGTGACCCGAGCGGCATCCCGCCGTGGACTATCTATCTGGAAACGCTGATCCACGATTTTGACACGCTGCTGCACTGCAACCCCGGCGCGAAACCGGTGGAAGTGTATGCCATTGCTGACGCGCTGGTGCGCCCGGACTTCAAAGACAAAGGGCTGCTGGATACCTCGGTGGTGACCATTCGTTTCGATAACGGCGCGATTGCCGTCGCGGATGCCAGTTTTGAAGCTGTCTATGGTTATGACGTACGTGCGGAAGTCTTCGGCAGTAACGGCATGTTCCAGATGGGCAATATTAACGTCAATAACTGTGTGCGCTACGGCGCTGCCGGAATTGCCATTGAGACCTCCCGTCAGGATACCGACCTGCTGGCCGATGCCTACATTGCCGAACTGACCGAGTTTGTCCGTTGTGCCGCCAGCGGTGAAACCCCACGCGCCACCGGCGAAGATGCGCGTAATGCGCTGGAAATCGCGCTGGCCTGTATTGCCTCTGTTCAGCAGAGCAAACCGATTCAATTACGAGGATAACAACGATGTCGGATTATCGTCTTTCGGTCTCAGCCGAAATGGTTTTTCTGGATTTACCCTTTATCGAACGTGTGAAGCGTATTCATCAACTGGGTTTTGGCGTTGAAATCTGGCACTGGAACAATAAAGACATCGATGCGCTGGTTGCAACGGGGGCGAGTTTTACCTCCATGACCGGCTACCTGACCGGCAATCTGACGGACGATGACGAGATCGCCAACCTGTTAAGCAGCGCCGAAGAGTCGCTGGCCGTGGCAGCACGTCTTAATTGCCCGAGCCTGAACCTGCACGGCACCGGCCTGGATAATCAGGGGCTGCCCGTCAAGCCCGTGGAGATTGTCACTGGCCCGATGTGGGTAAAAGCCGTGCGTACGCTGGAAAAATTAGCCGCATTGGGTGAGAAAGCCGGGCGCGTATTTACCTTGGAAAATCTCAACCTTGCCGTTGACCATCCGGGCACGCCGTTTGCCAAAGCCGCCGATACGCTGGCGCTGGTGGAGGCGGTAAACAGCCCGTATCTGAAAATGAATCTTGACCTGTACCACGCGCAGATCGGCGAAGGCAATCTGATCGAACTGGTGCAGCGCAGTGGCGATGCGATTGGTGAAATCCAGGTCGCTGACGTACCGGGCCGCTGTGAGCCGGGGACAGGTGAGATTAACTACCGTGCAGTGGCGAAAGCCCTGCGGGCCATGAATTATCGGGGGGTCATTGCACTTGAAGGCTGGGCGTCAGGGGACAGCGAAGCGGCCCTGGCAAGCTTTAAAGCGCACTTTGATTAATTAAACATGATGCGGCCAGCCCTGGCCGCTTTTTTTCAGGAGGACCTGCACCGTTCATTCTTTTCACTACTCAAAATAATAACTTACCTACACCTACAGGAATCCATCCATGAACGTGAATAAAATCGCACTGTTGATTGGTGCTCTTGCACTGGCACCCGCTTCCCAGGCAAAAGATCTGCGTATCGGTGTTGCACTGGCGAACTTCGATCTTAACTTTGTCTCCATTCTGCGTACGCAGATGGCGAAAGAGATGGAAAAAGAGAAGATCCAGGGACAGTTTGAAGATGCTAAAGGTGATATCGCGGTACAGGTACAGCAGGTTGAGAACTTTATTAACCAGGGCGTGGACGCCATCATCCTCAATCCGGTGGATACCCAGGGGGTAAAACCGATGATGGAGGCGGCAAAACGCGCCAATATCCCACTGATTTTTGTTAACCGTAAACCGGAAGTCGAACTGAGCGGAAAAATGGCTTATGTTGGCTCCGATTCACTGCTGGGCGGGCGCATGGAGATGGAAGCGCTGGCGAAAAAAATGAACTACAAAGGTAACGTCGCCATTCTGATGGGCGCCCTGTCGGCAGAAGAAGCACGTCAGCGCACCAAAGCCACGGAAGATGTCATCGCCAAATATAAAGAGATGAAAGTGGTTGAGAAGCAGTCTGCCCAGTGGATGCGTAACGAAGCCGTGGATGTCACTTCCGGCTGGTTGCTGTCCGGCAATAAGATCGATGCGATTGCTGCTAACAACGATGAAATGGCGATTGGCGCAATCATGGCGCTGAACCAGAGCGGCAAGAAAGATATCCTGGTCGCCGGGATCGATGGCACCCCGGATGCGCTGCAATTTATTAAAAACGGCAAACTGGCATTAACCGTTTTCCAGGATGCCGCAGGTCAGGGTAAAGGCGCGGTCACCATGGCAAAACAGGTTATTGATGGCAAAAATGGCGACAAGTTTATGTGGATCCCGTATCAGGTGATCACCAAAGATAACTACGAAACCTTTGCCAGCAAAAACGTGAAATAATCCCCGCCAGGCCCTGGCTTCCAGGGCCTGTTAGACACCTTCCTGACTATTTTCCATTCCCAGATGAAAAAAATGTGATCTCAGTGGCATTTTCTTTTCGATATGCATACTATTTCGCCACTGAGCCTATTCCTTAGTGGCTCAACAATACCTTCCCTGTTTTCTGCTGAGAATGTTGGACATGCATCTTGATTAGTCGCCGTCGGTTCATCCTGGGCACCGGCGCGTTTATGCTTGCCATGAGCACCGATAAGCTGTTCGCCCGTCAGGACTTTTTCCCGCTATGGCCGGACGAACCGCCAGGCGGCGGCGGCCCGACGGGAGCGCTGCGCATTTCTGCGAATGGATCGTGGTCAAACATTGTCAGCCCGGGCATTCAGCGCTTTGTGCCGGAGAATCCTAACGGTAAGGCGGTACTGATCGCCGCTGGCGGTGGCTATCGCTGGATTGGCATGGGCCGGGAAGGGTGGCCGGTGGCACGCTGGCTGAACAGCAAAGGCTATACCGCCTATGTGCTCAGCTATCGTCTGCCGGGTGAACACTGGCAGGATGGCAACCGCGTGGCGTTTCAGGATGCACAGCGGGCGATTCGCCTGGTGCGTTCAATGGAAAACAATGTGCACCTGCTCGGCTTCTCGGCCGGTGGACATATGCTGGGTCTGGCGGCGGCGCGCCCGGATTATGCGTCCTATGCTCCGCAGGATGCGATTGACCAGATTGTCCCCAAAGCTGATAGCGTGGGGCTGATTTACCCGGTGATCACCCTCGAACCCCCTTACACGCACACCAATACGCATCTGTCGCTGGTGGGCAATCATCCGTCCCCGGCGGAAGAGGCCAACTGGTCAGTACAGAACTATGTCACCCGTGCTTACCCGCCCTTGTTCCTCGCTCAGGCGGAAGATGACCGTACCTCAGACCCGGAAAACAGCGTGATCATGCACGATATCTGCCGCAAGGCCGGGGTTTCGGTGCAGATGATCCGTATTTCGCAGGGGGGGCATGGTTTTGGCCTTGGCAAGGCAGGAACGCCTGCCGCCATCTGGGATGAGGCCTATGCCGTGTGGCTGGCGGCGCGCAGCTGATGCGGGTCAGGCATGCCTGACCCCTACGTATTACCCTGCAAAGTAGGGGCGGGGCATGCTGACCCCTACGTATGACCCTGCAAAGTAGGGGCGGGGCATGCTGACCCCTACGTATGACCCTGCAAAGTAGGGGCGGGGCATGCTGACCCCTACGTATTACCCTGCAAAGTGTAGGGGCGGGGCATGCCCCGCCTGCGATAATATCACCGCTGCAAAAACGCCAGCAGATCCTGATTTAACTGATCCTGATGGGTCACAGCAAAGCCGTGCGGCGCGTCGTCGTACACTTTCAGCTCCGATCCGGGGATCATCGCGGCAGCCAGTTTACCAGTGGCTTCAAACGGCACAATCTGGTCGTTACTGCCGTGGATCACCAGCGTTGGTACGGTCACTTTCGCGATATCGCCACGGAAATCAGTCTCTTCAAACGCCGTCACGCAGTCAATAGTGCCTTTCAGCGACGCCAGCAGCGCGATATTCAGCGTCTGGGCCAGCACGCCGTCGGAAATTGTTTGCCCGGCGTTAATGCCGTAGAACGGCGTGGCAAAGTCTTTGATAAACTGCGCACGATCCTTGCGTAATCCATCACGAATACCGTCAAATACCGCTTTTTCCACTCCTTCAGGATGGTCGTCCGTCTTACCGAAGATCGGCGTCACCGCCCCCAGCAGCACCAGCCCGCTGACGCGCTCACTGCCGTAGCGACCGATATAGCGCGACACATCGCCGCCGCCCATTGAAAAGCCCACCAGCGTAATGTCATGCAGATCAAGGTGCTGGATCAGGTCGTTGATGTCTGACGCAAAGGTATCGTAGTTGTACCCTTCCCACGGTTGGTCAGAGCGGCCAAAGCCACGGCGGTCAAAGGCGATAACGCGGTAGCCGCGTTCGGCAAGAAAATTCATCTGACTGTCCCACATATCGGCATCCAGCGGCCAGCCGTGGCTGAACAGGACCGGCTTACCCGTGCCCCAGTCTTTGAAATAAATTTGCGTGCCGTCCTGCGTAGTGAATGTGCTCATTTCTGTTTCCTCGAAGGTGGATGGATGACGTGATGTTGTGACTAACAAAAAAATCTTAACGAGTTGCCCAGTTCTTTCCGCTATCAGCAAATTCTAGTCGCCATTAGTCTTGTTTCCAGCAGCGAAACACTCGCTCACTACATCGCTTACTGATAACGAAAAGAGGAATTGACCATGTCTACATTCGACCTGCTGGACCCACAGAACACGTACGACGACGTGATGGATCGGGTGCGCGAGCACAGCGGAGCGTACGGCATGGGCGAACAGGCGGTTGCTGCACTTCGTCCTGGAGCCTGACCATGAAGACAACGTCATCCGGTGCTTTTGCGCCGCTTAAGCAAGGGCTGTTTGCGGTGATCTGGGCCGCGACCATCCTCGGCAATACCGGCAGTTTTATGCGCGATGTGGCCAGTTCATGGCTGGTGACCGGGCTGTCATCTAACCCGGCGGCTGTCGCACTGATGCAGACTGCCGCCACCTTACCGATTTTCCTGCTGGCAATACCGGCCGGGGTGCTGTCCGATATTCTTGATCGCCGTCGCCTGCTGATTTTTGTCCAGCTGCTGCTGGCCAGCGTCAGCGGTACGCTGCTGATCCTCTCGCATAATAATCTGCTGACCGTCGAGTATCTGGTGGCACTGACCTTTATTGGCGGTATCGGCGCTGCGCTGATGGGCCCGGCCTGGCAGGCGATTGTGCCGGAGCTGGTGCCTCGTCCGCAGTTGAAGAATGCGGTGGCGCTTAACTCGCTGGGGATCAATATCGCCCGTGCAGTGGGCCCGGCAACCGGCGGTCTGCTGCTGGCAGCACTCGGTGCCTGGGCAGCCTACGGGGCGGATGTCCTGAGCTATGTGTTCGTTATCGCTGCGCTGATCTGGTGGAAGCGGCCGCATAAAGCGAAAAATGCACTGTCCGAACATTTTTTCGGTGCATTCCGCGCGGGCATTCGCTACGTCAAAGCCAGTCGCGAACTGCACCGGGTGTTGGTGCGCACCGCGATTTACTTCTTCTTTGCCAGCGCCATTTGGGCACTGCTGCCGTTGGTGGCGCGTCATCTGTTACAGGGCAGCGCCGGGTTTTACGGCACGCTGCTGGGCGCGGTTGGTATCGGGGCGATTACCGGGGCGCTGCTGCTGCCTGTCCTGCGTCAGCGGATGAACATTGACGGGTTAATGCTGCTGTCGGCGGGGCTTTCCGCGCTGGTGATGGTGGTCATTGCCCTGCTGCCGATCAAAGCGCTGGCTCTGCCGCTAATGGTGCTGCTGGGCATCAGCTGGATTATTGCGCTGACCTCACTGAACGGTGTGGCGCAGGCGGTGCTGCCCGACTGGGTGCGGGGTCGCGGTCTGGCGGTCTATCTGATGATTTTCAACGGTGCCATGGCCGCAGGCAGTCTGTTCTGGGGGCTGGTGGCACAGGAAACCGGCCTGGTGGGAACCCTGCTGATTGCCGCTGTGGCGCTGACGCTTTCCGCGCTGTTGTGTCTGCGGCTTAAACTTCCGGCAGGCGAGGCTGACCTGCAACCGTCCGGTCACTGGGATCAGCCCGCGTTAGAAACACCCGTCACGGCAGATCGTGGCCCGGTGATGATTCAGATTGAGTACCAGGTCGCACCCGAAGATCGTCCGGCGTTTCTGGCAGAGATTAAAAAACTGTCGCTTACCCGCCGCCGTGATGGGGCTTACGCCTGGGGCATTGCCGAGCACAGCCACGATGCCACGACGCTGATCGAGTGGTTCCTGGTGGAGTCCTGGCATGAGCATCTGCGTCAGCATCAGCGCGTCTCCCATGCCGATGCGGATTTACAAAGCAGCGTGACCCGTTTCCATCAGGGAGAGGAAAAACCGTTGGTCAGGCACTTTATTTCGCTGGGCTGAAGGGCAGTGATCTCGCAGCGATCAACGAACAGCGCAGGCTCCCACTCCCCACCGACAGAATCGATATGACTGACTGCATGATAATCCTCCCTCCAGGGCCGTTATTGCGGCCCTTTTGTTACGTCTTGTTCGTATTATCCTGCTGGCACTCTAACGCCTGCATCAGCTGAGAGAGAGACGCATCAAGACTCGCCAGCACCTCCGTGGGCAACACCGACAGCATCTGACGTTCGTTCTCAACATGCGGCCCCACGGCGCGTTCAATCAGTTCCAGCCCCTCGGGTGTGAGCTGCACCAGGGTGCTGCGTGCATCTTGCTGGCTGGCTGTACGCATTATCAGCCCCCGGGTTTCCAGCCGCTTCAGACGGTGGGTCATGGTGCCCGATGTCACCATCAATGTGGAGAATAGTGCGGTCGGGCTGAGGCAATAAGGTGCGCCAGAACGACGCAACGTGGCCAGCATATCGAACTCCCAGCTCACTAAATCAAAGCGGGCAAAACCCACTTCCAACTGCTGCTCAAGCAGGATGGCACAACGCTTTATCCGTCCGATCGGCCCCATCGGGCTGGCATCCAGATCGGGGCGTTCGCGCCGCCATTGTTCGAGAATGATATCGACCGCATCACGCGGCGTTGGAGGGGTTCGATTATTCATTTGCCTTGACTTCAAGATAGTTGATCAACAGAATCATAATATCTTGAATTGAAGGTAATGTCATGAACACTACACCCTCTTTGCGCTACTGGCGCGATGTCTTGCTGACCGCCCTGGCCCCTGCCATCTGGGGCTCCACCTATATTGTGACCTCTGAACTTCTGCCACCCGATCGGCCATTCACCGCGGCATTAATCCGCGTGTTGCCCGCAGGCCTGTTGCTGCTGCTTTTCACGCGACAGATGCCCGCCCGGCGTGACGTGTGGCGGTTGATCGTGCTCAGTGCCTTAAACATTGGTGTCTTCCAGGCTCTGCTGTTTGTCGCTGCCTATCGCCTGCCCGGTGGCCTGGCTGCGGTGCTGGGCGCTATCCAGCCGTTGCTGGTGATGGTGCTGGTCTGGGCGGTGGATCGCCGATCACCGGCACAAGCCACACTGTGGTCCGCGGTGGCGGGAGTGGTGGGAATGGCCGTGTTGCTGCTCTCGCCACAGACGGTGTTCGAACCCCTCGGCATGGCAGCAGCATTCCTGGGCGCCGCCTGCATGGCGACAGGCGTCTGGCTGACGCGCCGCTGGCGAGTGGATCTCCCCGTGCTGTCGCTCACCGGCTGGCAGTTAGTGATTGGTGGGTTGATGCTGGCGCCCGTGGCGTGGCAGATCGATGCGCCACTGCCGGAACTGACGCTGACGCAGTGGGCCGCCTACAGCTATCTCAGCCTGGCCGGGGCACTGCTCGCCTATTCACTCTGGTTCCGCGGTGTGGCCCGTTTGCCGACGGTGGCCGTGGCTTCGTTAGGTTTACTTAGCCCGCTGGCTGCCGTGGTACTGGGCTGGGCGTTACTGGGGCAATCCATCACCGGTACGGCATTACTGGGGCTGGTTGTCGTGCTGGCGAGCGTATTTGCCGTGCAGTGGACAACCACACGCGCCCGCTAAGAGCGGCAAAGGCTGATGCCCGGGTGACCCCGGGCGCAGTATTCACTCCGCGGCATACACGCTGCGAATACCCTCGAAGTTCTGGAGCCGCTCACGCCACCACATGGCCGCATTCCCGGTGGCGCTGTCGCTCCAGGCCAGAAACGCCTGGTCACGCCGGGTTTCACTGTCCAGCTGGCGTTCGACCAGCGCGCCGCTTTCCAGATGCGGGGCCGCCAGATAGCGCGGGAGATAGCCGCAGCCCAGCCCGTCCACCTGTGCCTGCAGTTTATCGCTGAAACTGTGCACGCTGAGAATCGGCTGCTCATCCAGTACGCGTAAATCGGTGCCTTCGGCATGGCGTGAGCTGTCGTGGACCACTACCGCGCGGTACTGGCGGATCTGCTCACGCAATAATGGGGCAGGCAGCGCCGCCAGCGGGTGATGGGGCGCAATGGCGAAGGCATATTCCAGCCAGCCAACCGGCACACAGCTGACACCGCTGTGGCGCACCGGTTCCTGAACCGCGCCGAATACAATATCGGCCAGCCCATAACTCAGCGCCTCCCAGCAGCCCGCCAGCACATCCTGGCGGAACAGCAACTGAGTATGATGATGCTCCTGATAAAACGCATCAATCAGGCCAGAGAGCAGGGAAAACGGCACCGAAGCATCAAGGCTGATCGTGAGCTTACTTTCCCAGCCGCTTTCCACATACTGCGCCTGCTGCTCAAGCTCCCCCACGGCGCGCAAAAGAATGCGACCTTTTTCCAGCATTAAGCGCCCGGTAGGGGTAAATGTTGCACGATGACCGGAGCGATCCAGCAGCGTGATATTCAAATCACTTTCCATCTTTTGCACCGTGTAACTCAGCGCAGAGGCGGTTTTAAACAGCCTGGCCGCCGCTGCGGCAAAGGTTCCGTGTCGGTCCAGTGCATCCAGAATCAGCAGCGCTTCAAGGTTTAATCGCATGGTTTTCCCCAAACCCAAAATTTGTTTAACAACAACCTCAATTCTTTCCGTTATCAACCCGGGCGGCCATTTCGTATTGTGTTAACACGCAAGACAAACCCGAAACCTGAAACGTAAAAGGAATAAAAAAATGTCTAAATTCGACCTGCTGGACCCACAGAACTCCACTCTGATTTTCATCGACCATCAGCCGCAGATGTCCTTCGGTGTTGCCAACATCGATCGTCAGCAGCTTAAAAATAACACCGTTGCTTTGGCAAAAGCAGGAAAGATTTTTAACGTGCCGACGATTTACACCTCGGTGGAAACCGAAAGCTTCAGCGGCTATATCTGGCCGGAGCTGCTGGCGGTGCACCCGGAGTCTACGCCGATTGAGCGCACCTCGATGAACTCCTGGGAAGATGAAGCGTTCGTGCAGGCAGTGAAAGCCACCGGGCGTAAGAAGCTGATTATCTCGGCCCTGTGGACCGAAGTGTGCCTGACTTTCCCGGCGCTGATGGCGATGAAAGAGGGCTTCGAAGTTTACGTGGTGACCGATACGTCCGGCGGCACCAGCGTGGATGCGCACGAGCGCTCTATTGACCGTATGGTGCAGGCGGGCGCGATCCCGGTGACCTGGCAGCAGGTGTTGCTGGAGTACCAGCGCGACTGGTCACGTAAAGAGACGTACGACGACGTGATGGATCTGGTGCGCGAGCACAGCGGAGCGTACGGCATGGGCGTGGATTACGCCTACACGATGGTACACAACGCCCCGGCGCGCAAAGCCTGATGGCCTGGCCCCCCTGGCGGGGGGCATTAAGGAGAACGTCGTGGATTACCCCCATCAGCCTGAACACATTACCCTGGTGATTACGCATCGCCTGCTGCCCGCGAAGCAAGACGACTATCAACGCTGGCTGGAAACTATTTTACCGCAGGCGGCGCTGTTCCCCGGTCATCTTGGCGTGAATGTACTGCGCCCGGTACACGGTGAAATGACCTGGACGATACTGGTCAGATTCGACAACCTGGATAATCTTTATCAGTGGCTTAACTCGCCACAGCGGGCGGCGCGTGTGGGAGAGCTGGCGGGGATGCTGGCGGGGCAGGAGCATATTGAGATGCGCCCCGGGGCGGCGTTCTGGTTTACCCCGGCCGAGCCGGGACGGGCAGCACCGAAACAGTGGAAACAGTTTCTGGTGACGCTGGTGGTGATTTTTCCCTCCACTAATCTGGTTCCCTGGTTTTGGGGGGCGTTGCTGCCCGCCAGTAAAGGAACGCTGTGGGGACACTTTCTTAACGATGCCTGCGTGGTTGGCCTGGTGGTGTATCTGTGGATGCCGGCGATAACGCGCTTATTAAACGACTGGTTGTCCCCGCGCGGGAAAACCAGCCTGGAGAGTAATGATGAATAATGCCTCATTGATTCTGACCAACGGTAAATTCCATACGGTTGACCGTGAAAACCCACTGGCGACGGCGGTAGCGATTAAAGACGGTAAGTTCCTGGCCGTAGGCAGCGAAGCAGAAGTGATGCAGTTTGCCGGGAATGACACAAAGCGGGTGGATCTGAAAGGCCACACCGGTATCCCGGGGCTGAACGACTCGCATCTGCATTTGATCCGCGGCGGGCTGAACTACAACCTTGAGCTGCGCTGGGAAGGCGTGCCGTCGCTGGCCGATGCTTTACGTATGCTGAAAGAGCAGGCGCTGCGTACGCCAAATCCACAGTGGGTGCGTGTGGTCGGTGGCTGGAACGAGTTCCAGTTTGCCGAGCGCCGTATGCCAACGCTGGATGAAATCAATGAAGCCGCACCGGACACGCCGGTCTTTATTCTGCACCTCTACGATCGTGCGCTGCTGAACCGTGCCGCCCTGCGTGTGGTGGGTTATACCAAAGATACGCCAAACCCCCCGGGCGGCGAGATCCAGCGCGACGGTAACGGCAACCCGACCGGGATGCTGATTGCCCGTCCTAACGCGATGCTGCTGTACTCCACGCTGGCAAAAGGGCCGAAGCTGCCGCTGGAACAGCAGGTGAACTCCACCCGCCAGTTTATGCGCGAGCTGAACCGTCTGGGCCTGACCAGCGCCATTGATGCAGGCGGCGGTTTCCAGAACTACCCGGATGATTACGAGGTGATCAGCGAACTGCACGAGAAAAAGCAACTAACGGTACGCATTGCCTACAACCTGTTTACTCAGCGACCGGGTCACGAGCTGGAAGATTTTGAACGCTGGACCGATATGCTGAAACCGGGGCAGGGCACAGACTTTTATCGCCATAACGGCGCGGGCGAGATGCTGGTGTTCTCGGCCGCTGACTTTGAAGACTTTCTGGAGCCGCGTCCGGACCTGGCACCCGGAATGGAAGATGAGCTGGAGCGTGTGGTACGTCACCTGGTCGAACACCGCTGGCCGTTCCGTCTGCACGCCACCTATAACGAATCGATCAGCCGTATGCTGAACGTGTTCGAGAAGGTTAACCGGGAGATTCCGTTCAACGGTCTGCACTGGATTTTTGACCACGCAGAGACCATTACCGAAGCCAATATCGAGCGGGTTAAAGCGCTGGGCGGCGGGATTGCGGTCCAGCATCGCATGGCGTTTCAGGGCGAATATTTTGCCGAGCGCTACGGTCATGAAGCGGTGAAGCAAACGCCTCCTGTGGCGAAAATGCTGGAAGCGGGGGTGCCGGTTGGTCTGGGCACGGATGCCACCCGAGTGGCCAGTTACAACCCGTGGACGGCGCTCTACTGGCTGGTGTCTGGCCGCACCGTGGGCGGTATGGCGATGTATGACGTCAATGCCCGTCTGGACCGTGAAACGGCGCTGATGCTGTGGACGCAGGGCAGCGCCTGGTTTTCCAGCGAGCAGGGGAAAAAAGGGCAGATCAAAGTGGGGCAACTGGCAGACCTGGCAATCCTGTCACAGGATTATTTCAGCGTGCACGAAGAGGCGATCAAAAGCATTGAGTCGGTGCTGACCGTGGTGAATGGCGACGTGGTGTATGCCGCAGGCAGTTTCAGCCCGTTGTCACCGCCGCTGATACCGGTCTTGCCGGAATGGTCTCCGGTAGTGATCACGCCAGGCCATTACCGCAGTGCACCACCGCTGGCGAATGGCCGCGTAGCCTTTGCCTCACAGCCGCACCAGTGCAGCGGACCTTGTGGTGTGCACAGTCATTCGCATGATGTCGCGCGCCGTTCCAGCGTGCCGGTATCCGATGACAATGCTTTCTGGGGCGCGCTGGGCTGTTCCTGCTTTGCGTTCTGATCGCAGGGGGTCAGGCATGCCTGACCCCTACATTGACCTGCTAATCACAGGTTCCTGTCACGGGCTTAGGGCACACTCAGTGCACGAATCACCGGGTCGCGATAGTTCTCATCAATCCTGATGCCTGCCGCGCGCAGTCGTGCTTCCTGCTGCGCACGCTGTGTGGCCATCTTTTTCAGTAATGCAGGCAGCAGGGTTTTCCAGCGGTGGCGATCCTCATACTTGAAGTAATCCTGGTACGTCTGTTCCTCACTACGGAACGCCAGGGTGAACAGATAAGTGCCGCGCTCGGCGGGCGCGGTTTTACTGTTCTCACGCTGTGCGCTGAGGGTCAGGTATTCGTTACCACGATAAAAATACCAGTCCGCTAAAAACGGCAGTGCCAGCCACTGGGCGTTATTGAGGTGGGATGACGGATCGTTAAACGGTGTCGAAAGGCTGGAAGCGGTCATCACCTGTTCAATCCGCGTGGCATTAGCCACTTCAGACCCCGGAAGACGCGGTTCATTCTGGGTGATAAAACGCTGCCAACCGGCAGCCTGAAGGCGGCCGACCAGTTGATAGAACCACACGCGGCTATCCGCCAGCAGGCTGTCTTCCGGCAGGCCGAGAGGGTAAATATTGATTTCATCAAAACGATCGTGGTTCTCTTTGTAGACCGGGGCGGAAAAAGAGAACACACCATTGATGGTGAAAGAGCGATCGCCGCCGAGGATCAGATTGAGGGTATTGCCGCTTTTCGAGGGCTTGGTGAAATTATACCAGCACATCGTGTCATCGCAGTCGCGGGTGAGATCCTTGCCTAATGCCGCCTGCATCGGTTCGATACTGTCGCCCAGCCACACCTTTACGGTGCGGGTCACTGGCGTACTGGCGTTATCACACCCCGACAGTAGCACCAGCAGAAAAAGCAGTAACGATTTCACTGTCCAGCCTCCCTGTCTGATCATCAGCGCTGCTCTAGTTTCAGCAGTTTTAACAGCTCTTTGTCATTGAGATGAAACGCCAGTTTTTCAGGTAAGGGGCGTTCAAAGTCGCGTAGGTTACTCAATTCATAGAAAAAGTTGTTGCTGTAGAATGCATTAATCGCGGCCAGCTCTGGCATGAGATCCAGCATCGGGGTGGCGGTGTTGTAGCCCGATCGCACCCGGGCCAGCGACTCGAGGGGAGAACTGCATGCGGCGCATCCCAGATTCACCCCTTTTGCCCACAGTCGGTAAGCGTCTAAACGATGTCCCTGCATCCATGCCAGCTTGCCAAGGCTGGCATACGCTGGGGCATAACCCTGTTTAACGGCACATTCCAGCATCGCTTTGCCGATCGGATGCAACTCTCTGGCCTGCGGAACAATGGTCCCACCGGCCAGGTCCATCGCCTGCGGGCTGCCGTGATCGACCGCCGCTGACAGCAGCGTATACATGGTGTTGTAATCACGGCCATAGAGTGAGGCGGCATAGTCAGACATGGCGATGGGGATACCCTGTTGAATCATCTTTTGCAGGGTGGCACTGGCCTGTGTTGCGGCTTCAGGACTGGCCGGATAACGCAGCGTCCAGAGAGTATCCAGGTAAATCGCCTTCCAGCTTCCGGCCTTCACCGCGGCTGCCAGCAGGTCTTCGCGTTTTTTACGATTCCCGGCATCCAGCCAGAAGTTGTCCACCGGGTCGCCCTCCGCTGCATAGTCCACCAGCTGGCGGAAGGCCGCGGCTGCCGCGGGGCTTTCCTTCGGTGTGGCGTCTTCCTCCGTGCGGCAGACAAATTTTTTATCTTTAAATTCTGCCAGCAAATGCGGTTCAGGGGAGAGTTGATCCGAACTGCCATAGACGGGGGGCAAGTGATTGAAGTCTTCTAATGATTTTGCCGATGCGCTGGCACAGAACGCAAACAGGCCGGAAAACACCAAAGCAGAAAGCGAAACGAGTTTCATTGAGTCCCTTTAAGCGGGCCTGGCGTATTGGCTGGCCCGTCAGAATTCGCGACACACCGCGCAAAATGGCAATAATCCATTAGAGCATTGTTCGACTCAGGGGGCTATCAGACCCATAAAAAAACAGGCCAGCAATCGCTGGCCTGTTTCGTTCTTACCGGGTTCAGAATGCGTCAGGCTTATGGCAGCGCGTAAGCAATCACATCATCACCACGGTTGTCGTTAGTGCCGGTGCGCGTAGCGCCGCCTGCGACTACGACCACGTACTGCTTACCGTCTTCCGCGATATAGGTCATCGGTGCGCCCTGTCCGCCAACGGGCAGACGGCCACGCCACAACTCTTTACCGGTGTTGTTATCCAGCGCACGAACGAAGTAGTCCAGCGAGCCGTGGAAGAAGGTCAGGCCACCTTTTGTCACCAGCGGGCCACCCATGGTTGGCATACCCAGTGGGATATCCAGACCCGGTGCCACGCCATTGATTGGCGCATCTTTAATGCTGCCCATCGGCATCTGCCAGCGGGTTTTGCCGGTTGCCAGATCGATAGCGGTCATCGAACCAAACGGCGGTTTGAAGCAAGGAATACCCAGTGGCGACATAAACATCGAACGCTCCACGCCCCACGGTGTACCCAGCTGTTTGGAGTACTCGCCCTCGGTGCTGGCTTTCATCCCTTTCTTCTCGGCATCTTCACGTTTAATAAATTTGCCCCACTGCGCCATACGAATATCGTTGACGATCAGCGTACCGGTAGACGGGTCAATCGCCCCGCCGCCCCAGTTGAAGCCACCGTAGTAGCCCGGGTAAATCAGGGTGCGTTTTTTGTCAGAGAGCGGAGTGAACTCGCCTTCCCAACGCATCTCTTTAAACTGCACGCGGCAGTAAAGCTGGTCAAAGATGGAAGCGCCCCACATGTCAGATTCTTTCAACGCGGCGGTGCCCACGGAGATCGCCGAGTACGGCTGAGTTGCCGCCACTTTCATGCCCGGCATCGCGTCGGTAGAGACTTTACGTTCCTCAACCTGCACCACTGGCTTACCGGTACGACGGTCAAGCACGAAGATCTGGCCACGTTTGGTCAACTGGATCAGCACTGGCGTGGTGGTGCCATCTTTGCCCGGCATATCGTAGAGGATCGGCTGGGAAGAGACGTCATAGTCAAACTGGTCGTGATTGGCGGTACGGAAATGCCAGATCTCTTTACCGGTTTTCAGTTCAACGGCAACGATAGCGTCATTGTATTCATCAGAATAGTCATGACGGTTACCGGTCCAGAAGTCAGGCGTCTGGTTACCCGTAGGGAAGTAGGCAATGCCCAGCTTCGCATCATAGGCCGCCGTACCCCAGAAGTTCGGGGTTTCAATGGCGTAGGTCTGGCCTTCCGGCAGCGGAGAGCTGTCTTTCGCGCCACGGGATGCATCCCATGCCCAGAGGATTTTGCCGCTGCGGGCGTCAAAACCACGCACCACGCCGGAGGCTTCACCGGTGGTCAGGTTATCGTTCAGCTTACCGCCGACCATCACCACGCCATCAGCCACCAGCGGCGCAGACGTCAGATAGTAAGAGCCATGCGCCGTTGGGCCAAGGCCGTTCAGCAGGTTCACAAAGCCGTTGTCACCGAAGCGAGTGTCCAGCTTGCCGGTTTCGGCATCCAGCGAGAAGATGCGGCCATCAACGGTGGTGCTGATAATGCGTTTGTTACCGGCAATCGCAGGCGGAGTGCCATCCTGTTGTGCCGGGCTTAGCTCGGTATATGCCACGCCACGGCAGCGTTTCCACTGCTTGTTACCCTCGGTTTCTTCGATTTTTGGATCGAAGCGCCACTTCTCTTTCCCGGTGACCGGGTCAAGTGCAATGACTTTGTTCAGCGGGGTACACAGGTACATGGTGTTACCGACTTTCAGTGGCGTAACCTGATATTCGGAGCCGTTAATCGCCAGATCGCCCGTGTGATACGTCCAGGCAACCTTCAGATCTTTCACGTTAGTGGTATTGATCTGGTTGAACTGCGCGAAACGTTGACCACCGGTATTACGACCATAGGCCGCCCAGTCGTTGCCGCTGTCGTCAGCTGCTTTTTCATCCAGAACGGCGGCAGGCTCGCCGCTGGCTTCCACTTCCGGATGGATACGGAACATGTTGGCAAAAATCGCCACGATAGCGATAGCCAGTACCACGGAGAAACCGCCTGCCACTTTGCAGCCGATGACGCGGGTCTGGTCTTTTTTGCGCAACAGCGGGGCACACAGCGTGGCCAGCAATGCGACAACCAGGAAGGTGACGGTACGCGGCACTAACTGCCAGAAGTCAGTACCGACTTCACTGAATGCCCAGATCAGGCTGACAATCAGTAATGCCCAGGCGAGATACAGCGCCCAGCCATTTCTCCTGACCAGTCCCAGACCGGTGGCGGCCATCGCCAGGCCGGCAGGGAGGTAGAACCAGGACCCCTTCAGGGTGATCAGGTAGATACCGCCACCGGCAAGGGACAGGCCCAGAAGTACCAAGGCTATCCCGATGATAGTAACCAGAATATTGCGACTGTTTTTCATGATGAGATATTTTCCATACTGAACAATTCCTTTTCAGGACGATAGGTGAATCGACTCTTGCCCGACATCAATGAAGAAATATTTAAAGTTGTTATGCGCTTGCACCACTTTCCTTTTGCACCGCGTTGCACCTTTCTGCCACGTACTGATAACATTTTTTTCAAAAGGCGGTTTTTCGCCAAATATTAACCACAGCAAAAGATGGGGTAATGCGGTTTTTAGTCATTTAAAAACAGTGGGTTATGGCAATAGTGTGAGCGGGGTCGGATTTTACCTGACTTTGCTACCGTTGGCAAAGGATGTTGCCAACGGTAGCAATAATAAACATCGATGTAACATGTTGATGATAAAGGGGGACGTAAAGGCGGGGGAAATCACACATCCGCCACCCCGTACTTTTGGGGGCGGCGAGATTACTCTATTCTGTTGGCAACAGGTTCAGCCACCGGAGTGCGGGCGTTTAACTCATCATGAAAAATACAGTGAAAGAAAAACAGACTCAGAAAGCGACGGCCAGTGATGTGGCAGAACTTGCCGGGGTTTCTAAATGGACCGTGCTGCGGGCGTTCAAAACGGATGCCTCAATCTCCCCGCTGGCACGGGAAGAAGTGCTGGCGGCGGCGAAAAAACTCGGCTTTCGGCCTAACCTGCTGGCACGCAGCCTGAAGCAGCGAAAAACCCATATTATTGGGGTGGTGGCCGATGAGTTTACCAATCCCCACACACTGAAAATGCTCAACGAGGTTACGCGTCAGTTGAATGAGCGCGGCTATATGGCACTGCTGCTGAATGTGGATTCTGACGCGAACTACCAGTCAGTGCTGCAAATGGCCGGGCAGTTGCAGGTTGATGCATTGCTGTTCCTGGCCACCATCTTCAGTGATGAACTGATTGTTGCCGTGGACGAGTTGCACCAGATCCCCAGTATTCACGTGTGCCGCAGTACCGACAGTGCCGATGTTGAAGTGGTGAGTGTGGACGGGTATGCCGCCGGCGCCGAGATCGGGCGTCTGCTGCTGTCGCAGGGCTATCACCGTTTTGGCTATATGAAAGGCCAGGAGACATCGTCGACCCACCTGCTGCGTATGGAGGGCTACGTCGCCAGTCTGGATGCCGCGCATAAAACGCTGGATAAAGTGCTGGTGGCGGGTCACTACGATCGGGAAATGGCCTATCAGACGATGATGACCTACCTGAAAAACACCTGGGCCTCTGAGCGCGTGGATGCGCTGTTCTGCGAAAATGATGTGCTGGCCTTTGGTGCGATGCAGGCGATCCGCGACTTCGGTCAGGGTGCACATATCGGGGTGGTGGGTTTTGATGACGTAGGAGAAGCCCGCTCTTCCATGTGGAACCTGACCACCTGGGCGCAGCGCTGCGACTTGCAGATTACCGAAGCGCTGAACCGCCTGCTCGACAACCGCGCGGATGAAGAGGGGGCCTGGCGCAAAGGTGAACTGAAGATCCGTCATTCACACCTCAGCCGCGAAGTGCATGGCGAAATGGCCCAGTGCGGCTGCGCCTGCCGCAGCTGATTGCCAGGGCTCAGATAAATGTTTCACCTTCTTATAAAGTTAAACATTTTTTGCCGCCAGGAGAGTTTAGGTTTTGATTGTGCCGAGGGCGGATTAAGTAAATCGCCGGGCAATCGATATATGCGGTCTTCCTCATCCATGACACTAGCATTGAGGATGACCGCGATATCAAGCATCTTGCAATAAAGGGCCTGCTCAGGTCTCTTTGCTGAGACTCTTCCCTCATTCAACTCCAGCCAGTGAGTTTCCTCCTGTTTCCAGAGTGCAAAATGATCACCATTGATGGGGTCAAATGAGAGTTCATCGTCGTTGTTAACCAACTGAACCCACTCTTTGTTGTCAATCGGGTGATGTTGGCCATCCCACCAATGTTCTCCCCGAGTGATATGCAGTTCCCATCCCATAGTATGACCTCCCTCTTTGTTGTTCACGTATCACTGGTCTGGCAAGTATCAATCCCCGACCTGCCGCGACTGGAAGCTCGCATAACGGTTAATCTGATCTTCTGAGACTGAAGGGCGAAAGCCCGCACGTACGGTGGAAAAATGCCGGTCGGTAATGGGTTCACGTTTTTCCAGCGCCAGCTTGGCGGCTTCGTTAACCATAAAGCTCAGATCGCTGGTGACATAGCCTTCCGTCAGCAGGGCAAGACTTGTGATATCAATCGATTGAGTCGGGCGATTTTTCAGTAACAGCGTAAACAGAGACTTGCGCGCGGCAAAATCAGGCAGGCCGATATGGATTAATTTATCCAGCCTTCCGGTGCGCAATATGGCCGGATCAATCATTTCCGGGCGGTTTGTGGCGGCGACAATAAAGATGCCTCTCTCATTGCAATTCGTCATTTGAGCGAGGAACTCATTGACCTCAGCGGCGTAGCCATGATTGCCCTGATCTGACTCTCTGTCAGGTAGCACTGCATCCACTTCATCAATAAAAATCAGCGTGGGCGCATTGGCTTTGGCCCGACGGAACAGGTTGCCGATTTTTTCCTGCGTGCCGTGAATATAGGTGCTGGCGAGGTCGGACGGTTTTATCTCAAGGTAGAAAAAGCCTAACTCCTCAGCGAGTTTCTGCGCGATATAGGTTTTTCCACATCCCGGTGGGCCGTAAAATAGCAGTCCATTGAGTGGTTGAATGCCGTAGGTTTGGTATAACGCCTTATCGTTTAACGGAGCGATAATATCTTTATAAAGCAGTGACTTTAATGCATCCATACCGGCGATGGCGGAAAACCCCTGCGATGCAGCGGGGCCGGACGGTACCACTGACGGTGGGTTTAACAGTTCCACCGGTGAGGAAATGGCTACTGTGGGAAAGGCGAACATCTCATCGCGCAGGCGAATGATGTCCCGTTTTAGGGCCTCTGCGTTGGCATATCGCTGGTCCGGTTCCAGATTCAGCGCACGCTGAACGATCGCTGCCAAATGCACCGACGCATTTGGCAGGATTCTCGGTAATCGGGCACAGCGGGTCAGGGCGATAGTCTGCCTGATGTCATCGGTCGGCATCTGCTGCCAGTCTATCGGGTACTCCCAGGCATGGTGGCCAGTCAGGCAACGATAAAGCACGCAGATAATCGAGAACAGCGGGCTGTTGTGTGTGCTCCGTCCCAGCAGATCTTCTGGCGCAAGGCAGGCTAGGTCGATGGGCGTTGCCGATGCGGTATCGGTGCTTTTCAGATGTTCACTGACCCGCACAGGTAGCCAGAGTGCGCGTCGTAAATCGGCCGTATAGTCGATAAAAATATGGTTCGGCGTTACCGTAATGGCGCCCGTTTCAGGCAGTTGGTCACCTATTGATATCAGGGCATCCAGCAGGTCCAGCGTAAACTGGTAGCTTTCATAAGCCTCTAATTTTATCTCGCGGGAAAGCAGGATGGATAAGCGCTCTCCCGAGACAAAATCCATCGTGAAGTAATGCATACCGTTCCGGGCCACACTCTGCTGTAGTGGATAACATTGAATGATGTTGTCCCCTTTGAGTGCACTGGCCCAGCGTAGTGATGCCGTCAGAGCAGGCAGATCGACCACTTCTGCCTGCTCTGCGGAGATCAGCTTAAGAAACTTCACCTTTTGCTGTCGATCTTCCACACGGTACAGCTCGCAGAAATCGCTGGCACCCAGATAGGCCAGCACCTGAAACTGGCCGTCAATTAACGTATTTTTGCGGAATGTACCCTGTTTCATTCAATGGCACCTAAGTACGCAGCAGGTTGGTATTAATTTTATTACCCAGATCGGCATAGCTGCTGTTCTGCATCAGCTGCAGTACCGCCTGTACCGCCGGGCGCAAACGATCAATATCCGGGTTCATCTCTAACAGCTGTTTCAACTGCTGTACACCCTGGCGGGCTGTTGCTTTATCCAGCCATGAGATCCTGTCAAAGTCCTCATCCAGGTAGTAGATAAAGCCCACCCAGAAGCGGATATCTTTCATTTTTAGCTGGAAGGCCGTGTCCTCGATTGCCTTTGTCAGCTTTTTGGCAGAGTTAACATCCTGGCCGTTGATGATGGTGCGGGCATCCTGCTGATGGCGGGCAATCTGCTCACTTTCTTCGCGTGACCCGGTCTGCTGTTGCAGTTCAAGCAATTCCTCTAGTGCCTCTTCCAGCCCTGCCTGCGCCTGCGGCCAGGCATCCTGCTTATTAAACTTGTCCAGCGTTAAAAAGGCGGTTTTGACCTGCTGCTGAATCTGCTCTTTAGTGTCACGCTCCTGGCCACGGTGTTCCAGCTGTTGCTGCGCTTTTTCGAGAATGGTGAGCTGCGCCTCGGCATCGGCAATGCCTTCGCTGGCTAAGGTGCGCGCCGACTGGCTGGCTTCGCGCAGCTGTTTGTGCAGCTCTTCGCTGTCAATTTCCGGCTCAATGCGGGATTCGATGGTGAAGTCGAAACTTTCATCAAACGCAGGAATATAGACCGACACCAGAGTGCGGCGTGAGGCGTCAATGTGCAGTGTCAGTTCCACCTCGCTGCCCTCCGGTAACAGCGAAGGAAAGTCGTCACCGGTAATGATCACTTTGCTGTGGAAGTTATTGAGGATAGCGCGGCTGACTTCCTTCTCAAACCCGCTGGATACCTCAAAAATCGGTATCACAATCCGGTCCTGGCGGTTGCCGGGGCGGATGTTTTTCATGGTTTTTAATCTAGCGGTGCCTTTCGCTGGCAGGGAGGTGTTTTTCTCCAGCCCCTTGATAGGGAGCACGCCTTCGGAGGCGCTGTCAGTGTAATACAGTTCCAGGCCAATCGCGTAAGGCAGGGTCGCGCTGGCGATTTTCAGCCCATTGATAATGGTAATGGATGACGGTTCACAGGGGATCGGGGTGCCATCTGGCGCGCTAAGTTTCAGGGTAAACTGATTGGCCTTGCCTTCATTCAGCAACAGTTCGAGCAGTTCTGCATCGTCTTCAATCATCACTTTGCCCGATGACCAGGCGCTGTCACCACGAATAATCTCCAGCGCAAAGGTCTGCGGTAGGCTGGCGCTCGACTGGTTACGATCAATACGGATGCCCAGATTAACGTACGGCTCCACGGTGGTGTCGCTGTATTTCAGGCTTAACTGTGCTTTGGTGCTATCGCGTTTCTGTAACACCAGCGGAATATCGCGGGTGGCGGCAAACAGGGCGGCGCCTTTTGCTACGGCGGTCATCGGGTCAATACTGCTGTCGATATTACCGCCGATTTGTTCTTTCAACATCCGGCGCAGGGTCTGTGAAAAGGTCGGGCCGCCCACCAGAATCACACTTTGCAGATCGCGCCCGGAAAGGCCTTTGCGTGCCAGCACGTTTTTAACAATATCTATGGCCTGCTGGAAAATGGGTTCGCAGGCGGCTTCATACTGCGCCAGAGAGATGCTGACTTCAGCCTGAATTTCTTCACCGTCGTCATCGTTTCCCAAGTCTTCAAGTAACTCATTCCAGTCACTTTTTGAGGAAAGGGCGATTTTCGCTTCTTCTGCGTGGCGTTTTACCGCTGCCTGTAACAGTGCAACATATTCCTGATTGTCGAGAAAATCGTCCAGCGCACACTGCTGTTGAAGCTGAGGAATAATCAACTGGTCGATCAGGGCATTATCAAGGTCTTTTCCGCCCAGGTGGTTGTCCCCTTCGGTATCCACCACCTTCATAATGCCTTCTTCAACATGCATTAGCGCCGCATCAAAGGTACCGCCGCCGAAGTCAAACACCAGCCAGTAACCGCTGGCCTGCGCGGTTTTAATCCCGTAGGCAATCGACGCAGCAATCGGTTCTTGCAGCAGTTCGCAGTAGCCCAAGCCAGCGAGTTCCGCTGCGCGCTGGGTGGCATCAAGCTGACTCTGCTTAAACATTGCCGGTACGGTAATCACTGCCGCATTAATCGCCTCATCGCTGCTGTAGCTTTTTAGTTTTTGTAAAATTTCAGCGGAGAGATCTTCCGAGCTGTAAGCGTGCTCCATATTCGTGGAGCGATACTGATGATCGGTGCCCATGGTTCTTTTAAATTCCTGGTAACCATTAGGTGGTGTCGTTTTTCGATTTTTTAGTGCGGTTACCGCTTCGTTTTGAATGATATTTTTCGCTTTGCCACCCATGTAAACGGATTTTTTCTTATTATAGGCAACACAGGATGGCGTAGTGTCCATCTGGGTTTCATCGGATTTTATAATCACCGGCTCGCCGGAATCCATGCGGGCAATCGCCGAGTTGGTGGTGCCCAGATCAATACCATAATCAATTTTCTGACGCATAAAATGTCCTTTATCCCACGCTGACTTCGACGTCGGCGATGCGGTTAATTAAGCCGTTGTGATTAATCTGTGGTGCCACCACCTTGGTGATCACACTCTTTCCGGGCTCCAGATCGTCTGAGGGAATGACTCTGGCATTGATGGTCATGCCTTCATCGAAATCCATCCCGGTATAATCAATAATCTCGTAGCCCTGCTCACTCAGCTGATTTTCCAGCCGCTCAAGTGATTTTTTCAGCGGAGTTAACCCCTTGGTTTCCGTTGGCAACGCGGCCAGACGTTTACGCATACGGAAAATTTCATCCGCCACTTTCAGCGGCAGCGTATGGTCAGGCTGTTCTGCGGCGGCAGCCTTGCTGCTCTCCGCGCTGGCTAGTAACGTCATACGGCTGACTACTTCCGTCAGGCTCTCGGCCAGCTGGTGGTCGGCTTTGACCATCTGTTGCTCGGACTGGCCAACGCGATCAAGTGCCTGTTGCAGCCCGGCTGACGCCCCGTGCGCTACCGATTTCACTCTTCTGCGCAGCAGCAGATAGCCGCTGAGGGCTATCAGAATAAATGCCCCCAACACCAGCGTCAGGGTGAGGCTGCGCTGGCTGACTTCGCGGGCTAACTGTTGATGACGGTTTTCCAGCGCGTCCAGCGTTGAGGTGGTATCACGGTTTGACTGCTGCTGTGCAGTGGCGACATTCTCCAGTTTTTTATCGATGTCGCTCAACGTGCGGTTTTGCTGCTGCGCGCTGGCGTCCTGCTGTTGTGCACGGCTTTCCAGCGTGGCATCCAGCTGCTTCACGCGCTGATTATTCTCCTGCTGCTGCCGCTTAAGCTGCGTATTCAGGCGATTGATTTCTGCACGCGAAGTACGAACCTGCTTTTTAAGCTGATTTAACTGGGACTGTTGCTGTGCCAGCGCCTCTTCCGGCAGGGTATTGTCCGCTGCCTGTGCCACTGAAGCTGCACTGAGTAATGTGGCGATAAGAATACATTTTATTCTCATTATAATATCGTGACCTTGTATTATGAAAATATGGCGAAAAGAATAAATAAAAGAATACCCCAGCCGATCAGACTGCGAATTTTGTCTTTTTTCTTATTTTCCTGCGCCGTTTTTACCGCTGTGTTAATTTCATTTAGCTGCTGATAAATATTGTTGACCGACTCCAGGTTTGTATTCAGGCGGTTCCTGGTGTGTTCATCCACCTTAAATTTACGCAACATTTGGGTTAAGGTGATGGTCTGGGACGTTAAATCAATAAGCTTATTTAACCGGGAAATATCACCATTAGCCGCTTTTTCGAACAGTGCCAGTTCCTGGTTAAACTGATCGACCAAATAATTAAGTACGTTATTGGCACAAATCGATGAAATCATCTGATGTGAACTGTTTTCAGTATCACATTTATCCAGTTCGCTGTTTAGCACATTGATGATGATTTTTGCATGTGCGAGCGATTTAATCGGCGTCTCTGAATACTGTATGGTGCTGGCAAACTGTTTATGTGCTTGCTTATCCGCCTGGATTTCGGCCAGCAACTGTTCGTTTTCAGCGATCCTGTCTGCGGTTTCATCCCATGATGGTAGTAGTAAAGCTTTATTGTTCAGCTCAATTGCCAGTTCCGTATCATCCAGCTCATTGTTAGCGTAGATCGAACAGTCCAGAACCTCGCAGGCGTAGTCATTGAGGACGCTTTTAACGCGATAGTTAGTACGATAAGGAAACAGAGCATCAACGCTGCCTTGATAGTGCAGTAACGCATTGCATTCGGCTATGTCGTCACTCTCTTTGTCTTGACGCTGCTTGCGGCTCCAGGCAATCGCTTCTTCAAGGATTTTGATATGTGGAGCCGTCATGCGGTTCAGCAGATATTGCTTTGTATCCTCCGGGAAGGTTGCAAACAAGGACTGAAGGTCGGAGGTGTTTTCTTTTTTTCTAGTGGCGGATTCAGCATGAATAAATTCAAGGATAATATCGGCTAACTTTCGACCAATGGTGTTCTTGTCGATATTAACAACGGTGCTCTGGAATATTTTATCAGCCAGCTCATCCAGTTTATGTGTGACCACGCTTCCCAGAATTTGTAACGCGCCATGCACATTTTTTTCAAATTCATTGCTCTGGTAGCATTGTAAAAAAAGAATAGTTGAATAATTAATCAGCCATGAAAAATGCGGCACATCGCTTTTCAGTATCTGCTTTCTCCAGATTTCACAGGCTTTTTCAAAACTGTGATTTTCCAGACACTCCAAGGCTAATTCATCAACGCTGTCATCTTTGATAAACCAGAAAAAGGCATGAAGTAATTTACGCTCGTCGTTATCGAGCTGTTTAGCCGCGTCATCGACCGTTTCAACGGTTCTGGTTAACGGAAACAGGCCGGGAAAATCCAGAGGATATTGGTTGGATTTACCAAATTCAATGCGCGTTTTTAAATCATCAACACGTTTAGTTAATTCTCTGCGTGTTGCGGTGGCTTGCAATCCTAACGTCCGCCAGGGATTGGTAATAACTGGACCCACTTGAGACTCCATCCTAAAACAAGAGTAATCTTAAAGACATCTTATCTTTTCAGGAATTTTTTTTCCAGAAATGTGTTCAGTAATAGCGCAAAATCAGACGGTTGAGCAGGTGGGGGCCGTTCTGTTAGGTCCAGTGTAAAATAGATATTCACAAACGTGGCTGTTGATTTCGGCAGGCGAAAGCAGAAAAAAAAGCCTCCACTGGAGGCTTCTGGTCTGAGTACAGTGTGAATGTTGCACTGCGCCGTTAACGCATCGTCACAAACTCTTCCGAACCCGTCGGGTGAATCGCCACGGTGTTGTCGAAGTCTTTCTTGGTCGCGCCCATTTTCAACGCCACGGCAAAGCCCTGCAGCATCTCGTCCATACCATAACCGATGCCATGAATACCGACGATTTTCTCATCGGCGCCCACGCACACCAGCTTCATGCGGCACGGCTGGCGATGCTGGGTCACGGCGGTGTACATGGCGGTGAATGAAGATTTGTACACTTTCACCTGGTCATCACCAAACTTCTCGCGTGCTTCTGGCTCGCTCAGGCCGACTGTGCCGATTGGCGGGTGGCTGAACACCACGGTTGGCACATTGCTGTAGTCCAGATGCTCGTCCGGCTTGTTGTTAAACAGGCGCTCGGACAGGCGACGACCTGCGGCAACCGCGACCGGCGTCAGCTCGACCGCGCCGGTGTTATCACCGACGGCGAAGATGCCTTTCACGTTGGTGTTCTGGTACTTATCAACGCTGATGTACCCTTTTTCGTTCAGCTTCACGCCGGTCACTTCAAGGTTCAGGTTGTCGGTCATTGGCTCACGACCAATCGCCCACACCAGGCAGTCAACGGTCTGCTCTTTGCCGTTTTCCAGCTGTAAGGTCAGGCTACCGTCGGCGTTTTTCACTACCGCTTTAGGAACCGACTCGGTGTGCAGCGTCGGGCCTTCGGTGTTCATCACTTCCACCAGCGTGTCGACGATCAGCGGATCGAAGCTACGCAGCGGCGCATGTTTACGCACATACAGATGGGTTTCAGAACCCAGCGCGTTCAGCACACCAGCAATTTCGACGGCGATATAGCCTGCACCGACAACTGCAGTGCGTTTCGGCAGGGCCTGAAGCTCAAAGAAGCCATCGGAGTTAATGCCGTATTCTGCGCCCGGGATGGTTGGCTGGCTTGGGCGGCCGCCGGTGGCGATCAGAATATGATCAGCAGTGATCTTCTCGCCGTTGACTTCCACTGTGTGCGCATCAACGAAACGGGCATAACCTTTGATCACGTCAACGTTATTCTTGCCCAGCACGTTGTCGTAAGAGGTGTGAATACGGTCGATATAAGCGCTGCGATTTTTCAGCAGAACGTCCCAGTTGAACTGGTTAACGGTGGTATCGAAGCCGTAGTCCGGGCCGTAGTTATGGATAGCTTCGGCGATCTGTGCCGCATGCCACATCACTTTCTTCGGTACGCAGCCAACGTTCACGCAGGTGCCGCCGAGATCTTTCGCTTCGATTATCGCGCATTTCTGGCCATACATGGCCGCACGGTTGATGGAGGCGATACCGCCGCTGCCGCCGCCGATGGCAAGGTAGTCATAATGTCTGGTCATCGAGTCTTCCGGTTAAGTGAGAGTCTGTCCCACCAGGCTATTTTATTTGCCATTTTGAACCCGGGCAGTGCTCAGAATCCTCACGTACTCCGTGTACGCTCCGGTTCCTCCGCGCTTTCCGTGTCCAAATTGGCTGTAACAATAACGCCTGGTGGGACAGACTCTGAGTGAGTTAAATCAGCTGGCGTAGAGTGTAACGCCACAAGGGGAAAACCCCCAAAGATTGCGTCTATGATTGTGATAGGGAAGGCACAGAGCAAGCCCTGTGCCTGGGATGGCTTGGGGTAGCGCTGACTACATCAGCAGGTAGCTATTTTACGGGTGTTTTCTTTTTAATATTCATACTTCACAATCTCACCCTTTTTATTCATGCGATATATTCCATCGCGCACAGTGAATAATATGTCATTATTTCTACCCGTCTCAACGGAAAAAACCCGGTTTTTATCAATGCAGTTTTCTTTAGTTTTCATATCAATAAAGCATCGTCGGTCGTACTTACCTTGCTCTTTATATCCATCACCAAATAACCAGAAAACAATAGTAAAACTGCCATCACTATCTGGATTGGGTATTTTATATTTCGAATCCAGTGCTTCTTTGTGTTTCAACCACCAGTTTATTTTTCCACTATTAGTTAATGGGAAGTTTTTAACCAAAACTGAGCTGAACTCACCATCATTATGAATGGCGACTATCTCTACTGGACGAAGGGACAACCAAGTGCAGAGACAGAGGAGAACCGCACAAACACAGGAGGAAGCATAGAATGCTTTCTTATTTTTTACTTTCATTACGGTTTCCAGTAATTTCAATGTTTGCTTCCATATTGGTCATAAAAGGTTTAAATCCGAATTTATCGTAGCGCTGAAGAACGAACCATATACGGAAAAAAATAAAATCTTTGAATTTAGTGTTTAAAATATCAGCGTTATCGAGACCAAAGTGATCCTGCACTTTGTAATGCACTACAGCACGATAGCGATCGTAATCAATCTGCAACAATTTTAGTGTGATATGCGTTGCCCATGTATCGTGGACGGTAATCCCCATACCGTTGAAGTTATCCTGAAATCTGTCAAATTTAGGTAGTTTTCCATCAAGGATAGATTTGATCATTTTTTCCTTTTTATTGACTGGATAACATTTATTTTTCCAATCTATATTTACACTAAATGCTTTTTTCAAGATTAAACGTGTACTGTTTTCCGGAGAATTATCATTCAAAATTTGCTCTTTCAACGCCGAATCCAAATGCATACTGGTAAATGCCGCACCGTTTCCGTTCTGCATATGCGTGATCATCTGAGCGATGACATGTCTGTAAGGGCCGTAAATAGAGAATATCCGGGATAAATCGCGGAACTCGTCAAACAAAATGCGGGCACACTCCTGACGGCTTATTTTTTCACTCGCGCCGTGTGAGCTACTGTACATTGATGGTGGTCGGTTAGACGTGGTGAATTTTGTCAGCGTGAAAGGGTTTACTCGCCCGGAGACATGAGCAAGGCGAAACCGTGTCTTTAACTGTTCCGCCGTCAGGTCACCGCATTGCATATCTTTGGCATGGTGATCGTCCATGCGGTTTTGCGTGGTGAACAGCTTGCAGGGTAAGGGTAGTGCGGCCATAATAAAACGCTCCTTGTGTGATACCCGTTTCCAAATAATTTTGGGTATATTGTCCATGACGGTCTTTGTCGGTGAAATAATAAACGATCGCGGGCTGTTTTGTAAAAAGAACGGTCTACGTCAGCAGGCAATTTAGCGCGCTGGCATCTCATCTATTCGTATTTTTTCTTTATCATTTCACCGTTGTCTTTTAAATAATATATTCCACTGTCCATGCGAAAATACAGCCCTGTGTTTTTACTGTATTTTACCATCATCAGAGAATCTTTATCGATACAGTTTGTTTTTGTTTTCATATCCTCAAAGCAAAGCCGGTCATTACCATCTGTTACTTTGTACCCTTCACCAAAATTCCAGAATATTACAGTGAATGATTCATCGTCATCAGGTTTTGGAATGTTGTATTCTTCTTTTAATTTTGATTTGTTTTCCATCCACCAATCTATTCTTCCTTTTTCTGTGAGCGGAAAGGTTTTTACCAGAATGTCACTATAATTATTTTTTTTATGAACTGCGAAAATTTCCACTGGACGTAACGATAGCCAGGTAGTGTAACCAGCAATAATACAGCCAGAAAAGAGTAGTGCATGGACCGTTTTTTTACTTTTTTCTCTCATTACGACCTCCGGTAATCTCAACAGTGGCTTCCATATTGGTCATAAAAGGTTTAAATGAAAATTTATCGTAGCGTTGAAGTAAGAACCAGATGCGAAAAAACGGGAAATACTTGAATTTGACGTTTAATATATCATCATTGTCCAGGCCAAAGTGATCCTGAATTTTGTAATGTACCCGCGCACGATAGCGATCGTTATCAATCTGCAACGATTTTAGTGTGATGTGTGTTGCCCATGTGTCGTGGACGGTAATACCCATGCCGTTAAAATTATCCTGAAGCCTGTCAAATTTTGGCAACTTTACTCTGGATATTGCGTCTCGCAGTTCGCCCTTCTGTTCTGATGGGTAATATTTCTTTTCCCAATCTATCTTTGAGCTAATGGTTTCTTTTAAAATAAGGTATGTACTGTTTTTAGAGTTATCATTCAATACTTGCTCTTTCAATGCCGAATCCAAATGCATACTGGTAAATGCCGCACCGTTGCCGTTCTGCATATGCGTGATCATCTGACCGATCAGATGTCTGTAAGGACCGTAAATAGAGAATGTCCGGGATAAATCGCGGAACTCGTCAAACAAAATGCGGGCACATTCCTGACGGCTTATTTTTTCACTCGCGCCGTGTGAGCTACTGTACATTGATGGCGGTCGGTTAGACGTGGTGAATTTTGTCAGCGTGAAAGGGTTTACTCGCCCGGAGACATGAGCAAGGCGAAACCGTGTCTTTAACTGTTCCGCCGTCAGGTCACCGCATTGCATATCTTTGGCATGGTGATCGTCCATGCGGTTTTGCGTGGTGAACAGCGTGCAGGGTAAGGGGAGTGCGGCCATAATAAAACGCTCCTTGTATGATACCCGTTTCCAAAACGGTGTTGGGTAGGTCGTCCTTGATGCTTGTCATCGGTGAAATAATAAGCAGTGGTGGGGTGTTGTGTAAATACAGCTGGCGTCCATAAAAGGTCGCACCATGATGGGGGCACAGAGCGAACCCTGTGCCTGTTTGCATTACGGTGTCAGCACGGTCTGCATCAGCAGATGGTTTAGTGCGCTGACATCACGTCGGGCGCAATCGGAGAGCGGCGGGCGTTCCTGCTGCGCCAGCTGTTGTTCAATAAAGGCATGGATGCGTTCACGGCGCGGGCCGTGTTCAGCTTCGCCCGCCTGGCGTTTACGCTCCAGCAATGCCTCGATCTCCGCACGCAGCAGCGGGTCACTGACCGTACCCGCCATCAGTCGATCAAAACGCATCGGCGGAACGCCTTTTCCGGCCTCAATCCACTGCACGGCCAGCAGCGGGCGCAGCACGTAAAAGTACTTTTTCAGCCGCACCTGTTCGTCCTGCAGATACCCGCGAAAGTTCTTCTTGGCCATGGCCAGATAGTGATAGCGCGCCCGCAGATCGCTGAAGAAATCCGGCACCAGCCCACGTAACGCCTGTACTGTTTCAGGGTGCTGGCGATAGATGACGGGTGAATCCAGCCACTCCATCAGCGTCGGGTTGGCGGCTTTCAGCAGCCCCAGTGTTTTACGCAGCTCCCAGCCGCAGACATCCAGCTCGCTGTCGATCGGCAGTTCGATAACATCCCGCGGTGGCTCGATGCGCAGATACCACTCGGGCTGATGCACATAGATAAAGCGCACATCGTAATCACTGTCGGGGGAGGAAAATCCCCAGCCCCGGCTGCCGGACTCGCAGGCATACAGCACGCGCACGTGGTGGCGGGCTTCGATCGCTTCTAATGCTGTCAACACCCGCTCACGCATAGCCGGGCTGATCGTTTCTTCCATTTTCATCAGGTTGCTCCTTATCCTTTAACACACACGACCTGACGCAGCGTATGCACAATTTCTACCAGTGATGACTGTGCGGCCATCACGGCATCGATATCTTTATACGCCATCGGGATCTCATCGATGACGTTGCTGTCTTTGCGGCACTCAACGTGGGCGGTGGCGCGCTGCTGGTCGGCCACCGTGAAGCGGTTTTTCGCTTCGGTGCGGCTCATGACCCGCCCGGCGCCGTGGCTGCATGAACAGAAACTCTCTTCATTGCCCAGCCCGCGCACGATAAAGCTTTTTGCTCCCATCGATCCGGGAATAATCCCCATCTCGCCTTTACGAGCTGACACCGCGCCTTTACGGGTCACCAGGATGTCTTCACCAAAGTGCTGTTCACGCTGCACATAATTGTGGTGGCAATTCACCGCCTGCTCTTCGGCGATAAACGGCGTCGACAGTGCCAGGGCCAGTGCCGTCAGCGTCTGCTGCATCATCACCTGGCGGTTGTGACGCGCAAACTCCTGCGCCCATTCCACCGCCTCAATGTAGTCGGCAAAGTGCTGGCTTCCTTCGCTGAAGTAAGCCAGATCGCGGTCCGGCAGATTCGCGATGTGCTGCTGCATATCTTCCCTGGCGAGGGTGATAAACAGGTTACCGATGGCATTGCCGACGCCGCGTGAACCGCTGTGCAGCATCACCCAGACCCGCTGTGCTTCATCCAGGCACAGCTCAATAAAGTGGTTCCCGGTGCCCAGCGTACCAAGGTGGTGGTAATGGTTGGTTTTCAGCAGCGCCGGGTATTTATCGGTGATGCGTTTAAAGCCCGCGTCCAGTACCTGCCAGTGGATATCCACGGCATGCGGTGGCGTATTCCATGCCCCCCGGTCATTACGTGAACGTCCACTGCTGCGACCATGCGGCACCGCACGTTCAATGGCACTGCGGATGCCGAACAGATTATCCGGCAGATCGCTGGCCATTAGCGACGTACGCACTGCCATCATCCCGCAGCCAATATCCACGCCAACCGCCGCCGGGATAATCGCCCCTTTGGTTGGGATCACGCTGCCGATGGTCGAGCCTTTACCGACGTGCACATCCGGCATTACGGCCAGATGGCGGTAGATAAATGGCATCCGTGCCGTATTCAGCAGCTGTTGCTGCGCTTTGGGATCGACGGGGACGCCCTCGGTCCACATTTTTATCATTGCCGCGCCCGGCGCGGTCAGTTGTTGCATACTCATTGTCAGTTTCCTTTGATCTGTACCAGTCCGTTCAGCACCTGGTCCAGGCCGCCGAACACGGAGATTTTATCGATGCGCTCTGCCACCCTTTCCAGGGTTTCCAGCTCTTTCAGACGCAGTGCCACCGGGTTGTTCTCCATCACTTTTGCGGTGTTTAGCAGCGAGCGCGTGGCGGCGGTCTCTTCACGCCGACGGATCACGTTAGCCTGCGCAGATTTTTCCGCTTCCACCAGTCGGGAGAGGATGGTCTTCATCTCTCCCGGCAGGATGATGTCTTTGACACCCACGGATATCACTTCCATCCCCCAGGCGGCGACATTCTGGCGGATCTGCGTACTGACCAGTTCGTCAATCACCTGCTTGTTTTCCAGCAGCTCATCCAGGCTGCGTGTTCCCACCGCTTCCCGCAGCGCAAACTGTAACTCACGGTAGAGGTATTCCAGCGGTTTGGTCAGCTGCCCCCAGGCACTCATCACATCGCTGTAACGCCAGTTGGCAGCAAGGTTAATGCGTAAGCTGACTTTATCGCGCGTCAGGATCTCCTGGCCGCTGACTTCCAGCGCCTGCACGCGGGTATCCACCACGTCGACCTCAACCTGATGATTAAATCGCCAGTAGCCGCGAGTACCCGGTGGCAGCAGCGCCTGCGCCATACCATCCACTTTCAGGATCCCCACATGCCAGGCGGGCACCAGCGCCAGCAGTACCCCGGCGTGACCGGCCACCACGTGCTGGCGCAGTTGGGGTTGCATCAAGCTGGCAACAATGGAGGTCGGGATCGCCACGTCATCGGTGGGCAGCAGATCGACGCGCTGCTCGCTGCCGTTCAGCCACCACAGGCGGCGTGTACCCGGCGGCAGGAGTTCTACCAGCAGGTCATTTTTATAGTGCAGCCCGACGCAGGTTTCAGGCACCGCGACGGTCTGGCAAAACTCGCTCACCCACTGCGGATGGTGCTGCTGCAGGTAGTCCGCCAGCGTGTTATCCAGCGGTTGATTCAGCTCAAAGGTGGCCACCTTGAGCTGACGTCGCCAGTCGCGGAAACGATACTCCCCGGCTGGCAGAATCTGTTGGTATTCGTCGTTCTTTACCAGCAACGCGATATGGCCTTTCCGTATTTTGATGTTGTTAAACATATTATCTCCTTCATTAAGGGTGCACCGCAGAGCACGGGCAGCAGCGTGAAGTCAGGGGGAGCATCTGAGCGGCACCCGAAACTGGCGGTGGCGCGGAGGTGATGCCCCAGACCCGACGCGTTTGCCGGTGCTCCGGGTGGGCTGCTGACTGCACAGCCTGGGTACTGCTAATAGTCTCTTTGGAGAGAGGTGCGAAATCGGGAGTCGAACCCGTTCTGGCCCTGTGCCCTTCGCTCAATGTCTTCATGCTGGCAGAACGCCTGCGGGAAAACGGTCATCCGTTCCCGGTGCGCTGGCGGGGTTCGTAACCCGTGCAATTCCAGCATGTTGACGGGGTAACTATCATGTTGACGGGGTAACTATTGCCAGAAGCGTGCCAGGTGAAGAAAAATCGCGAATAAAATTATAATATATTGATTATTAATGGATTTATATTTTCAGAAACAAAAGGTATTGCTGGCAGGGGAATACTGAATTTATCCTGTGGGATAAATATTGCGATAAAGGGATAGGGTATGAAGCGCAGAGTCGTGATCGGTATGCTGGGGACCACCCTGGACAAGCGTGGCAAACGGGAAAACCGCTGGAACAAATGGCGGCCCACGCTGGGGCTGTGTATGCAGCCCGATTTGCCCATCGATCGCCTTGAACTGCTGCATCAGCCTGACCGTCAGACGATGGCGCAGCAGATGGCTGAAGATGTGGCGCTGGTCTCAACGGACACCGAAGTGCGGCTGAATCAGATCACCCTCAATGACCCCTGGGACTTCGAAGAGGTGTATACCACGCTGCTCGATTTTTCCCGCCATTATCCTTTTGATACTGAGAACGAAGAGTATCTGGTGCATATCACCACCGGAACGCATGTGGTTCAGATCTGCTGGTTCCTGCTGACCGAGGCGCGTTACCTGCCAGCCAGTCTGCTACAGACCGCGCCCGCCCCGCGTGAACAGGAGAGCGGAAAAACCGAGGGTGTTTATACGCTAATCGACCTCGATCTCAGCCGTTATGCCACGCTGACCAGCCGCTTTATGCGCGAACGTCAGGAGTCGGTGTCGTTGCTGAAAGGCGGGATCTCCACGCGTAATGCGACCTTTAACAACCTGATCGACCAGATTGAGCGTGTGGCGCTGCGCTCGGATGCGCCGCTGTTGCTGACCGGGCCGACAGGAGCAGGAAAATCGTTTCTGGCAGAACGGATTTATCAGCTGCGTCAGTCGCGCCATCGGGTCAGCGGACGGCTGGTCGCTGTGAACTGCGCAACGTTACGCGGCGATAACGCCATGTCTACGCTGTTTGGTCATGTGAAAGGGGCCTTTACCGGGGCATTGCAGGCACGTAACGGGCTGCTGCGTGAAGCGGACGGCGGGATGCTTTTCCTCGATGAAATTGCCGAACTGCGGCTGGATGAGCAGGCAATGTTACTGAAAGCCATCGAAGAGAAACGCTTTCTGCCGTTCGGCGCGGATAAAGAGGTGAGCAGTGATTTTCAGCTGATTGCCGGGACGCATCGCGATATGCGCCAGTGGGTGGCGGAAGGGCGCTTTCGTGAGGATCTCTACGCCCGCATCAATATGTGGAGCTTTACCCTACCAGGACTGGCGGCGCGGCGGGAAGATATTGAACCTAACCTGGAATTTGAACTGTTGCGTTTTGCCAGCAGTGCGCAGTCGCAGGTGCGTTTTGAGCCGCAGGCTCGTCAGCGTTATCTGCAATTTGCCTGCGCGCCTGCTGCCGTGTGGCGCGGGAACTTCCGCGAACTGAGTGCCTCGGTGACGCGCATGGCAACGCTGGCAGACAATGGGCGCATTGAGCTGCCGCAGGTGGAAGAGGAGATTGCCCGCTTACGCGCCAGCTGGCAGCTCGAACCTGCCGTTGTTTTACCGGAAACGCTGGATTTGTTTGACCACAGCCAGCTGGAAACGGTTTTGAAGGTTTGCCGTGAGTCATCTTCCCTGTCCGAGGCCGGACGCACGCTGTTTGCCGTTTCGCGCCAGCAGAAGAAGCAGCCTAATGACGCCGACCGGCTACGCAAGTATCTGGCGCGCTTTGCCTTAGACTGGGAAAGCGTGAAGTCCGGCGGAGTGCCGGAGCGATAACGGCAAGCGAGTGAAGGTGGCAGCCCCGGCGCGTTATATTGCGGGGCTGTGCCGATCGTTTTACGATGCGCTTCAGTGAATTCGGCGGGTAAATTCACCACACTTCATAGTGATCAACATATTTCACGACTTCGCCATTTTTTTGCAAACGATAAGTGCCATCATAGGCCTCAAACATGGTTCCCATATTCCTACTGTTGTCGACTGAGAAAACGATGTCCTTTTCTATGCAATTTTTCTTTGTTTTCATATCCTCAAAGCATAATCTGTCGTACTTTCCCTCTTCTTTATAACCATCTCCAAATAACCAGAAAGTAAGGTAAAATGTGCCATCTGGGTCAGGATTAGGTATGTTATATTTACCCTTCAGTATCTCCTTATTTTTCAGCCACCATGCTATTTTACCTCTATCTGTAAAAGGAAAATTTTTTACTATTACAGAATTAAAATGACTGCCTCTGTTATGAATGGCGATAATTTCTACAGGGCGCATCGACAGCCAGTAAAGGTAAACGAGTAGCAGGCCACTCACAAAGAGAAGCGTATAAAATACCATCTTAGTTTTTGCTTTCATTACGGAATCTCATAATTTTAGTCGTGGTTGTCATAAACGATCCTTGTCTATTTATAACGTTTTATGAGTGACGATCTTGACGTTAGTGATATACGTATTTCACGACTTCGCCATTTTTTTGCAAACGATAAGTACCATCATATGTTCTGAACACCATCCCCATATTTATGCTGTTGTCGATGGAGAAGATTGCGTCTTTATCGATGCAATTCGCTTTTGTTTTCATATCCTTAAAACAGAGGCGATCATACTTTTCCTCTTCTTTATAACCGTCACCGAACAGCCAGAAAGTAAGATAAAATGAGCCCTCTTTATCCGGATTAGGCACATTGTATTTTTCATTTAGCATCACCTTGTTTTTCAGCCACCAGTGTATTTTACCTTTATCAGTAAAGGGAAAATTTTTGACAAGAACATCGCTGAAGCTACTGCTTCTGTGATGTACGGCAACGATTTCTACAGGGCGATGCGAATACCAGAGGAAACAACCGTGCAGAATACCGCCCGCCAGTAGTAGTGTGTAGGCGGTTTTTTTAATATTTATTTTCATTACGGGCTCCCGTAATGTGGGTTGACTTCATAAACAATCCTTGTTTAATCGTTAACGATGATTCTGATCAACGCACAGGCTTGTCCTGTGCGGATGGTTTAATGTCGTTCTTTATTGAATCTGGCAGATAAATTCACCACACTTCATAGTGATCAACATATTTCACGACTTCGCCATTTTTTTGCAAACGATAAGTGCCATCATAGGCCTCAAACATGGTTCCCATGTTTTTGCTGTTGTCGACGGAGAAAACGATGTCTTTTTCGATACAATTCACTTTCGTTTTCATATCTTCAAAGCAGAGTCGGTCATATTTCCCCTCTTCTTTGTAACCGTCTCCGAATAGCCAGACGGTAAGAGAAAATGAGCCGTCTGGTTCCGGATTAGGCACGTTGTATTTTTCCTTTAGCATGGCCTTATTTTTCAGCCACCAGTGAATTTTACCTTTATCAGTAAAGGGGAAGTTTTTGACAAGAACATCGCTGTAACCACTTCTTCCATGATGAACGGCAACGATTTCTACAGGGCGATGCGAATACCAGAGGAAACAACCGTGCAGAATACCGGCCGCCAGTAGTAGTGTGTAGGCGGTTTTTTTAATATTTATTTTCATTACGGGCTCCCGTAATGTGGGTTGACTTCATAAACAATCCTTGTTTTATGTGCTAGCGTGTTTTTGTGAAAAGTACTTTGGAATTAGTTGTAAATATACTTCGCGATTTCACCATTTTCACGTAATCGATATGTTCCATCTTTTACAGTAAACATAACTCCCATATTTTTACTTTCACTTACAGAAAAAACAGCTTCTTTTTCAATGCAGTTGAATTTTGCTTTCATATCTTCAAAACAAAATCGGTCATATTTCCCCTCTTCTTTATAACCTTCGCCAAATATCCAGAAGATAACAGTGGATGAACCATAGGATGAAGGTTTTGGGATGTCATACTGCTTTTTTAACATCGTTTTATTTTCCAGCCACCAGTTTAATTTTCCTTTAAAGGTGAAAGGGAAATTCTTTACCAGCACATAACTATGGTTGCCATCCTCATGAACAGCGACAATCTCTACAGGGCGTTGTGACAACCAGTAAAGGTAACCCATTAACAGGCCACTCAAAGAGAGTATTGCATAAAATGCCATCTTAGTTTTTGCTTTCATTACGGACTCCGACAATATCAATAGTGGCTTCCATATTGGTCATAAAGGGTTTGAAACCAAATTTATTGTAGCGCTGGAGTACAAACCAGAGGCGGAAAAAATGGAACTGTTTGAATTTAGATTTAGAAATATCCAGAGTATCCAGGCCGAAGTGGTCCTGCACTTTGTAATGCAACACCGCATGGTAGCGGTCGTTATCTATCTGCAGAGATTTGAGCGTGATCTGCGTTGCCCAGGTATCATGAACGGTGATGCTCATGCCATTAAAAATATCCTGGGTTCGGTCAAATTTAGGGAGCTTTCCTGAAGATATTGCTTTACGTAACTCATCTTTTCGATCAGCGGGGTAGCACTTTTCATCCCAATCTATATTTTCTTTAAAAGCCTTTTCCAATCGTAAACGTGTACTATTTTCCGGAGACCCGTCACGCAAAATCTGTTCTTTCAGCGCCGCATCCAAAATCATACTGGTAAATGCTGCACCGTTGGCGTTTTGCATATGGGTGATCATGTTGCCAATCAGGTGTCTGTAAGGGCCGTAAATTGAAAACGTATGGGACAATGAGCGGAATTCATCAAACATAATACGGGCGCATTCACTACGGGAAATTGTCTCGCCATCGGTCTCACGACGGGAACCAGCAAACATCGACTGTGGCCGATTGAAGGCGGTAATCTTCTTCAGCGCGTAAGGGTCGACCCGTTCAGATACTGTTGTCAGAAGAAAATTTTTCTTTAACTGCTCCTGGGTTAAATCACCATATTGCATATCCGGGGCGTTATAGTCGTCCATCCGTTTTTGCGTCTTGAACAGAGTGCAGGGCCATTGCAGTGCGGTCATATGAAAACTCTCCTTGTGTTAAACCCGTCATCAATGATTAAGGGTTAAATCTTCCGTTATGATTTTTTTCGCTGAAATAATAAGCGGTGGCGGAGCGGATGTCAGCACCGCTGGCGGAAATGGATATTTTGCGACGACACCAGTCTCGGTACATTTTGCGTTAAACTGGGCGTGTTGAAGTGAGGTGGGTCATCGGATCATAACGGAAGGAGTGGGTTGATTATGCAATTGCAGTTTTTAGGCACCGGCGCCGGAACGCCAAGCCGTGAACGTAACGTCACCAGCATCGCGCTGGATTTGCAGGGCGTGCGTAATGCCACCTGGCTGTTTGACTGCGGTGAAGGGACGCAGCATCAGATCCTGCGCACCCCGATCAAACCGGGCAAGATCGAGAAGATCTTTATCACCCACCTGCACGGCGATCATATTTTTGGCCTGCCGGGGCTGCTGACCAGCCGATCGATGAACGGCTCCACCGATCCGATGACAATTTATGGCCCCTCAGGGCTCAAAACCTTTGTCGACACCGCGATCAGCCTCAGCGGCTCGTGGCTGACTTTCCCGCTGGAGATTGTCGAGATAACGGCGGGTGAAGTGTGCCGTGATGAACATTTCCTCGTCACGGCATACCCGATGACCCACCCGGTTGAGTGCTACGGTTACCGCATTGATGAACATGATAAACCCGGCGCGCTGGATGCGGCGAAGCTGGCGGCAGACGGCGTGCCTGCCGGGCCGTATTTTTACGACCTTAAGCACGGACGCAGCGTCACGCTGGCTGATGGCAGAGTGATTAATGGCTGGGATTATGTCGGCGAGAAGATAAAAGGGCGCAGCCTGGCCATCTTTGGCGATACCGCTCCGACAGCGGCAGCCACGGTGCTGGCAGCGGGCGTCGACCTGATGGTGCATGAGGCAACGCTTGAAGTGGCGATGGAAGAGAAAGCCAACAGTCGCGGGCATTCCACCACGGCGCAGGCAGCAGCAGTGGCGCAGGAGAGTGGGGCGAAACGGCTGATTGTGACGCATCTCAGCTCTCGCTATCTGCGGGCTGACTGTGAAAGGCTGCTGGAGGAGTGTCGGGCGGTATTTCCGCACACCGAGATGGCGCACGATTTCGCGGTGTTTACATTATAAACCCGGGCGAGTTGTGCCTCATAAACCTGGGCGAGGCATGCCTCGCCCCTACAGGGTAGCGCGGGTTTTGTTGGGGTCGGGGTCGGGCATGCCCGACCCGCAGGCCACAACGTTATTCCGGCACAATCCAGCTGACTTTGGAGTAACCGGTGCCCGATGGCACCAGCACTTTTTCCAGCCACGGCAGCACATTTTTCATCTGCTGCTCCAGCTTCCACGGTGGGTTAATCACAATCATCCCGGAGGCGGTCATGCCAAAGCGGTCACTGTCCGGGCGAACGCCCAGCTCAATTTGCAGAATACGGCGAATGCCGGTGGCCTGCAGCTCGTTGAACATACGCTTGATTTGCTGGCGCAGCACCACCGGATACCACAGGGCAAACACGCCCGTACCGAAGCGTTTGTACCCTTCCTGAATACCCTGCACCACGGCCTGGTAATCGCTTTTCATTTCGTACGGCGGGTCAATGAGGATCAGACCCCGGCGTGACGGCGGTGGCAGCTTGGACTTCAGCTGCTGGTAGCCGTCGGCGCGGGCGAGACGTGCACGATCGTCCTTCTGGAATTCACTGCGCAGCATCGGGAAGTCGCTGGAGTGCAGTTCAGTCAGCTGTAACTGGTCGTACTCACGCAGCAGATGGCGGGCAATCAGCGGAGAGCCCGGGTAGTAACGCAGCTTGCCACCGGGATTGTAGTTCTTCACCACGCTGATATAAGGCGCCAGCTCTTCCGGCAGATCATCCTGCTGCCAGATACGTGCAATGCCTTCCAGATACTCTCCGGTACGTTCCGCATGCTCACCGCTTAACAGGTAGCGCCCGGCACCCGCATGGGTATCGAGATAGAGGTAGGGTTTTTCCTTCTCATTCATCGAGCTGATAATCAGGCTCTGCACGGTGTGTTTGAGAACGTCGGCATGGTTGCCGGCATGGAAGCTGTGGCGATAACTGAGCATGTATTGGGATAATCCGGATGGTAAAAACAAGCGTGCCGCCAGTGGGCGGCACAGGTTGCGGTCATTATAGCGAAAACGGCTTAAAAAAGCGCGTTCAGGTCGGAATGTGCTGCCAGAACGGATAGGTAAACAGCAGCAGGTGCAGCATATTAAAGGAGAAATGCACCAGTGTCGCCACCCACAAACGTCCGCTCCACAGCCAGGCAAGGCCGTAGATCACACCGGCCATCGTGGCAAACAGCACCAGCAGCAGTCCGCCGGAAAAATGGGCCAGACCAAACAACAGTGCTGCAATCAGCAGCGCCCGTTTGTCACCCAGTAGCTGGCTTAAACGCTGCTGGATATAGCCGCGAAATAGCGCTTCTTCTGCCAGACAGACAAAAAACAGATTGGCCAGCATAAACGATCCCAGCCACGAAGGCAGATGGGGTTCCACCTTCAGGCCGCCAGCAAAGGTCGCCAACAGCAATAGCAAAGGCATCGACATTAGCAGAACCAGCCACCAGAGCACGTTAGCCGGGGGCTTTGCCGGGCGCTTCAACAGCGTGGGCAGGCAGGCCAGTAACAGAAACGGGATAAGCGCTTTATCAAGGTTGTAGTAAAAGGTAAAGGGCGCACTCTGTGGCCCGGCCTGTTCACCAGAAACAATGATGAGATTATTCACTCCAGGGATCATGTGCAGCATCAGCGCCACTGCGCTGAAAACCAGGATAATTTCACCGGGTAGCGCGAAAGCGTGAGGTTGTTTCTGAACCGCGCAGTACACCGCGACAACACCCATCACCGTCAGTGCGATAATGCCGGGCGGCAGCAGCGTCTGATCCAGCACAGCCAGGACGAGGGCGATCGTCAGTAATATCAGTGAACTGCGCAGATAAAAGGGTAAAAAAAGTAACGAGGCCGCCAGCGTATACCACATAAATAAACTCCCTGTTTGTAACGGAGTAATACGATGTATGAAAGCGGGGGGAGTATGCAATGCTCACCTGAGTGTGGCAATGCGTAAAATGCGGTGAAAAGGGTGGGTAGCACGGGGGGAAAGCCGTTGCCGACACGCTGACCCATTGATTTTCACTACACTTACCCTCATGTTAAAGAAATCGTGCGTGAAAACGCGCCCCATACAACGATTAAAGGACTGCGCTATGACCAATCCGTTACTCTCTTCTTTTACGCTTCCCCCTTTCTCCGCCATTAAACCTGAACATGTGGTCCCCGCTGTGACCCAGGCGCTGGATGACTGCCGTGCGGCGGTAGAACGCGTGGTGGCCCAGGGGGCGCCGTACAGTTGGGATAACCTTGAGCAGCCGCTGGCCGAAGTGGGCGATCGCCTGAGCCGCCTGTTCTCGCCGGTCAGCCATCTGAACTCGGTAAAAAACAGCCCTGAACTGCGCCAGGCGTATGAGCAGGCGCTGCCGCTGTTGTCAGAATACAGCACCTGGATGGGGCAGCACGAAGGTCTGTACCAGGCCTATCGTGACCTGAAAGAGGGCGACAACTTCGCGGCTCTGGATATTGCGCAGAAGAAAGCTATCGATAACGCGCTGCGTGATTTCGAGCTGTCTGGTATTGGTCTGTCGAAAGAGAAGCAGCAGCGTTACGGTGAAATCGCCGCGCGTCTGTCAGAGCTGGGTTCGACCTACAGCAACAACGTGCTCGATGCCACAATGGGCTGGAGCAAGCTGATTACCGATGAAAAAGAGCTCTCCGGAATGCCGGAAAGTGCCCTGGCCGCAGCGAAAGCACAGGCGGAAGCCAAAGAGCAGGACGGCTGGTTGCTGACGCTGGATATTCCAAGTTATCTGCCCGTCATGACCTACTGCGACAACCAGGCGCTGCGCGAAGAGATTTACCGTGCTTACTCCACTCGCGCCTCTGATCAGGGGCCAAATGCCGGGAAGTGGGACAACAGCAATGTGATGGCGGAAGAGCTGGCACTGCGCCATGAACTGGCTCAACTGCTGGGTTTTGCATCCTATGCTGAGAAGTCGCTGGCGACCAAAATGGCCGAAAACCCGGCACAGGTAATTGATTTCCTGAACGGGCTGGCAACACGCGCCCGTCCGCAGGCTGAGCAGGAAGTCGCTCAGCTGCGTGCCTTCGCGAAGAAAGAGCACGGTGTTGAGGATCTGGAGCCCTGGGATCTGACGTACTACGGCGAAAAGCAGAAACAACATCTGTACACCATCAGTGATGAGCAACTGCGTCCGTACTTCCCGGCCCAACGTGCGCTGGATGGTCTGTTTGAAGTGGTGAAACGCATTTATGGCATCACCGCCAGCGAACGCCACGATGTGGATGTTTATCACCCTGATGTGCGTTTCTTCGATTTGTTCGATGAAAGCGGTGAGCTGCGCGGCAGCTTCTACCTTGACCTGTATGCGCGTGAACATAAACGCGGTGGGGCGTGGATGGATGACTGCGTGGGACAGATGCGTAAAGCCGATGGCACGCTGCAAAAACCCGTGGCCTATCTGACCTGTAACTTCAATCGTCCGGTTAGCGGCAAACCTGCACTGTTCACCCACAATGAAGTCACCACGCTGTTCCATGAGTTCGGTCACGGCCTGCATCATATGCTGACACGCATTGAAACCCCAGGCGTGTCCGGCATCAGCGGTGTGCCGTGGGATGCCGTCGAACTGCCAAGCCAGTTTATGGAAAACTGGTGCTGGGAGCCGGAAGCGCTGGCGTTTATCTCCGGTCATTTCGAAACCGGTGAACCGTTACCTCAGGATCTGCTGGAGAAAATGCTGGCGGCCAAAAACTATCAGGCAGCGCTGTTTATCCTGCGTCAGCTGGAGTTCGGCCTGTTCGATTTCCGCCTGCATGCCGAGTTCGACCCGGCGAAAGGTGCCCGTATTCTTGATATTCTGAAAGAGATCAAAGCGCAGGTCGCTGTGGTGCCTGGCCCATCGTGGGGCCGCTTCCCGCATGCGTTCAGCCATATCTTTGCCGGTGGCTATGCCGCAGGTTACTACAGCTACCTGTGGGCCGATGTGCTGGCGGCAGATGCCTACTCCCGCTTTGAAGAAGAGGGGATTTTTAACCGGGAAACCGGGCAGTCGTTCCTCGACAATATCCTGACGCGGGGCGGATCGGAGGAGCCGATGGAGCTGTTCCGTCGCTTCCGTGGTCGTGAGCCACAGCTGGATGCGATGCTGAAACACTACGGTATCAAAGGGTAAGTCATCAGTGAACATCTGTTTGTTAGATGAAACGGGCGCCGGAAACGGCGCCTTATCTGTTTTAGCTGCCCGCTGGCAGCTGGTGCATGATGAAAACGCGCTGATGGCGCTGGTGCTGACCCCGGAACATCTGGAGCTGCGTAAGCGCGATGAGCCGAAGCTGGGCGGCATCTTTGTTGATTTCGTCTCCGGGGCGATGCTGCACCGGCGTAAGTTCGGCGGTGGCCGCGGTGAGGCTGTGGCGAAAGCCGTCGGTATCAAAAGTGGCTATCTGCCGGATGTGGTGGATGCGACCGCCGGGCTGGGGCGTGATGCCTTTGTGCTGGCATCGATTGGCTGTCGGGTGCGGATGCTGGAACGTAACCCGGTCGTCGCCGCGCTGCTCGATGACGGTTTACGTCGTGGCTATGCCGATACGGAGATTGGTTCCTGGCTGCGTGAGCGTCTGACGCTGCTGCATGCTTCCAGTCTCAATGCACTGACGGATATCAGCCCGCCGCCTGATGTGGTGTACCTCGATCCGATGTACCCGCATAAGCAAAAAAGCGCGCTGGTGAAGAAAGAGATGCGTGTTTTCCAGTCGCTGGTGGGCCCGGATGAAGATGCCGACGGGCTGCTGCTGCCCGCGCGCCAGCTGGCCAAAAAACGCGTTGTGGTGAAACGGCCTGATTATGCGCCGCCCATCGCCGATGTTGCCACACCGAATGCGGTCACCACCAAGAGCCACCGTTTTGATATTTATTCACCCGTAAATGCCCCACGGGACCACCGGGAAGAAGGGGCGTCCCTGACATAATGGGGCTGATCTTCTTTTTTGGCGTAGCGGCTGACCTTCTTTTTCGGTCAGCCCGCCCGGCACATTAATCTTCGTCTTCGTCGCGCAGCGGTACGATCAGCATATCGATATGCACGGTGTTGATCAGCTGGCGTGCGGAAGACATCAGCTTGCTCCAGAAATCCTGGTGGTGCCCGCAAACCACTAAGTCCACCTGATACTGCTTAATGGCATCGACCAGCACCTGGCCGAGGTCACCGCTACCGCTTAACGTTTCCGCAATCGGATAGCCCGCGCTGTTGGACAAATCCGTCAGTGCAGTGTGCGTCTCTTCAGAAATACGTTTTTGCATATCCCCAAGGTTGACGTCAATCAGGCCGGTGTAGAGGTCTGAATAGTTCACATCAACGTGGATCAGGGACACCTTCGCATCGTAAGGTCGTGCCATCGAAACGGCTTTGTCGACCAGCAGTTTACTTTCCGGCGAGAGATCGACGGCAATCAGAATATGTTTATAGGCCATTTGAATACTCCTTTTCACGTAAGTGTTGAGAGTGAGTATAGCGAAAAATGTTACCGGGTGTTGTGGCATGCGGCGGCGTTTGCGAGGGCGATCAACATGAATTTTTGTCCCTTTGCTGGTGGACGCAGTAAACATCGCTGGAAAAAATTTAAACATATCTCCTACACTGATAATTGACGGCAGCAAAAGCGTTATGTGGCGTCAATCGGCATGCAGCAATCATCTTAATAATAAGGTTGGCGAAACCATCGTGGGGCGTATCCGGCTTTGCCCGGGTTATGCATTTCCGTGATGAGTGGCCGGGAGGGGATCATGATCAGCACCATTGCGCTTTTCTGGGCTCTTTGTGTCGTTTGTTTGGTGAATATGGCGCGCTATTTCTCTTCACTGCGGGCGCTGTTAGTGGTGCTGCGTGGATGCGATCCGTTGCTGTATCAGTATGTAGATGGCGCTGGATTCTTTACGTCTCATGGGCAGCCGAGTAAACAGGTGCGGCTGATCGGGTATATCTGGGCACAGCGTTATCTTGATCATCACGATGATGAATTTATCCGACGCTGCGAGCGCGTTCGTGGGCAGTTTTTATTAACCAGTTCACTCTGTGGGTTGGTGTTTATCAGTCTTATTGGGCTGGCCATCTGGCATTAAAAAAGGCGCCCCTGATAAGGGGGCGCCTTCTGGATGAATCATGCGTTCTATCGGGCGGACCTTTTTCGGTCCACCCGCTGCGCATCAAATCAGCTTCAGTGCCAGCCAGTACAGGCTACCGGAAAGGACAATCGAGACCGGCAGGGTGAAGACCCACGCCAGCAGGATGTTCTTAATGGTGCGCCCCTGCACGCCGCCGCCGTCAACCAGCATCGTACCGGCAACGGAAGAGGAGAGGACGTGGGTGGTTGAAACCGGCATCCCGGTATAACTTGCCACACCGATTGAGACGGCTGCCGTCATCTGAGCAGACATCCCCTGTGCGTAAGTCATGCCTTTTTTACCGATTTTCTCACCGATAGTGGTGGCAACACGACGCCAGCCAACCATGGTACCCAGTGACAGAGCCAACGCGACGGCCAGGATAATCCACACCGGAGCATACTCAATGGTGTTGAGCAGGTCGCCCTTCAGCTTGTTGAGGAAGCGTTTGTCGTCAGGCTTGGTTTCCGGCAGCTTGGCGGCTTTCTCTGCGGTGTCTGAGATACACATCAGCAGGCGACGCAGCTGGCCGCGCTGTTCCACGCTTAACGCATCATAGCTGGAGAGGTTGTTCAGCAGACCCTGAGCACGCTGGATGGCAGGCAAAGCACGCGCCGCATCACAATGGAACTCATGAGGACCTGTTGGCACCTCTTCCGGCGTTGGCAACGCAGGCGGTGACATCTCGATGATATGCTTCAGCGAGGTGGCATGCTGCTGGTAATACTGTTCCAGATGGTTGACCGCATCGCGGGTGCGAGTGATGTCATAACCGCTGGAGTTCATATTGACCACAAAGCCTGCCGGTGCAACGCCAATCAGTACCAGCATAATCAGGCCGATACCTTTCTGGCCGTCGTTTGCGCCGTGCGAATAGCTGACGCCAATCGCCGAGACAATCAACGCGATACGGGTCCAGAACGGTGGCTTTTTCTTGCCATCGATCTTTTCACGCTCGGCTGGAGTCATATGAATCCGCTGACGTTTTTTATTCCCGCTCCAGAAGCGGCGCAGGATAAACACCAATCCACCGGCAATCACTAAGCCGACAATCGGTGAAATAATCAACGACATAAAGATACCGATCATTTTGGGAATGTTCAGCGCATCCACCACCGAGGTGCCAGTCAGCAACGCGTTGGTCAGGCCGATACCAATGATGGCACCAATCAGAGTATGAGAGCTGGAAGCCGGTAACCCGAAGTACCAGGTGCCGAGATTCCATATAATAGCGGCAAGCAACATGGAAAAGACCATGGCCAGCCCGTGAGCCGATCCCACATTCAATAGCAGATCGGTGGGTAGCAGATGGACGATAGCGTAAGCCACGCTTAAGCCGCCCAACAGTACACCAAAGAAGTTGAACACCCCTGCCATGACAACCGCTAACTGCGAGCGCATTGCACGGGTATAGATCACGGTAGCGACTGCATTGGCCGTGTCATGGAAGCCATTGATTGCTTCGTAGATCAAGACAAACAACAGAGCGAGTACCAGTAACAGGCCGGTATGAAAATCAAGACCAGCAAACAGATGTAGCATAAGCGTTACGCCATTTTGGAGGACATGAACGCGGCGCATTATCAGCGACAAACCGCACCCGGGGAAAGGGAAATATAGACTTTTTTTGACAGTAACGTGTCAATGTGATGACAGTTACGGGTGAAAAGGCTAAAAAATCATAAAGTTACAAAATGTTTCAACCCCGATTGGGGCCTGAAGCTGGTATCCCCGCCCCCAACTCACTACAATCAGCGTTTTTGAGAAGTCGGCGCGGAGTGTGTGGTGGAAAAGTTTGACGTTATCGTAGTAGGCGCAGGCGCAGCGGGTCTGTTTTGTGCAGCCCAGGCGGGGCAAAAAGGGCTGCGGGTGCTGCTGATTGATAATGGCAAAAAAGCCGGGCGTAAAATCCTGATGTCGGGCGGCGGACGCTGTAACTTCACCAACCTTTACACCGAACCTGCGGCTTACCTGTCGCATAACCCGCATTTTTGTAAATCTGCGCTGGCGCGTTATACCCAGTGGGATTTTATCGATCTTATTAACCGTCACGGTATTGCCTGGCATGAGAAAACCCTGGGCCAGTTGTTCTGTGACGACTCTGCCCAGCAGGTGGTTGACCTGCTGCTGAAAGAGTGTGAGAACGGGCAGGTCACATTACGCTTGCGCAGTGAGGTGGTGTCCGTCACGCGTGACGACAGCGGCTACACGCTGCAACTGAACGGCACAGAGGTACAGGCAGAGAAACTGGTGATCGCCAGCGGTGGATTATCGATGCCGGGGCTGGGTGCGTCGCCGTTCGGCTATAAAATGGCTGAACAGTTTGGCCTGAAGGTGTTTCCCACCCGCGCCGGGCTGGTGCCGTTTACCCTGCATAAACCGCTGCTGGAACAGCTTCAGACACTATCCGGCGTCTCGGTGCCATCGGTACTCACCGCCGAAGACGGCACGGTATTTAAAGAAGCGCTGCTTTTTACCCATCGTGGCCTGTCTGGCCCGGCGGTCCTGCAACTCTCCAGCTACTGGCTACCGGGTGAATTTGTCACCGTTAACCTTTCCCCAGGCCAGGACATTGACGCGTTTATTAATGATGAGCGTAACAGTCATCCTAATCAGAGCCTGAAAAACACCCTGGCAAAACTGCTGCCGAAACGTCTGGTTGAGTGCCTGCAACTGCTGGGGACCGTACCGGAGTGCACGCTGAAGCAGCTGAACAGCCGTCAGCAGGCCGATCTGGCGACTGCGCTGCACCAGTGGCGCGTGCAGCCTAACGGAACCGAGGGCTACCGCACCGCCGAAGTCACGCTGGGCGGCGTCGATACCACCCAGCTGTCATCGAAAACGATGGAGGCGCGTGATGTTCCAGGGCTCTATTTTATCGGTGAAGTGGTGGATGTGACCGGCTGGCTGGGAGGCTATAACTTCCAGTGGGCGTGGAGTTCCGCATGGGCATGTGCGCAGGCGCTGTGAGTGAGTATGACGTCATCATCCTGCGCATTGCTGTCTTATTTACTGCGCTGTCAGAGTGAAATTCGGATGGCGGCCTGCCAGCAGCAACAGGAACTCATATTCAACCTGACTGAGTAGCGCCGGCTTACTGGCGGCCTCTTTCGTTTGCCAGACACGCAGGCTGAGGTTAAAGCGCTCGGCTGCGCCTTCCTGAGAAAGACCGGCGGCGAGGCGAAGTTCACGCACGTTAGTCATGACTGGCACGGGGCGCTGTGATGTGCGGGTTGGCATAGGCGTTTCTCATTATTGTACGGGGCCACCAGGGTGGCCGGGATTAAACGAAAGCAGCCTTTATCTGAAGAACGACATCACGGTGTCAGTCGGCTACAAGCTGAAATCAGAATGTCTAAATGTGGCTGGCATGCTGACAAAACCACGTATCTGTAAGAGTTTTCCCTGGTGTTGCAGGTATTAAAAATCCCCGGTGTTGCATCTTTTTTATAATCAATCGTAGAACTTTAAGTAGCGCGCTATTTAATAGCGCATTATGTTTCTGATTTCATTGTGGCACTGTTTAGAAAAAAGAGAAGGGAATTTTGATTAAATGTATGCATCGTTAAAGTAGCGGAAATTTATCAAAAACGAGGGCATAAAATGCCAGGCCGCGCCGTGCATAGCCTGGAAGGGGAAGTGAATCTTTAATCGTTTTTTCCTTTCTGACTGATAGGGCACACAACGCTTCGGTGGCCCTGTTTTTTTCAGCTCAATACTAATACTGCACAATCGTTGGTTCGCACTGCACCGGGAAGTTCAGCGAGTTGGCAATATAGCAAAGCGAATGGGCCACGGATTCCTCAATTGTTATTAGCGGGAGGTAGTCATATCGTGGTGAGCTGTCGACAGAACGTAGCGTATGTTTCTGAGGCGTAATGACATGGTTTGCCTGGCCGCGAAAGGCATCTCTTAACGAATCTTTAAGAAACGCTCTTATGGTTTGCGCTGACGGTTATTACTCAGTGACATGCAAAATAAACGTTAGGATCCCATCCAGCGTTGACAGGTTCTTCTCCAGATCAAAGTCGGGATTAATCGCCTTGCGCGAAATCAGCCCGTCAATCAGGGCATAAATCGCAATGGTCGCCATCTCCGCATCCAGTTGAGGGGCAAAGTCGCCTTTGGCCATCCCGTCGAGGATGATGGTTTTAATGCCCTCGCGCATAATCAGGTCGGTCGCGACAAAGGTGGCTTTGACTTCATCATTGCGCGCCGCCTCAGCAATAATCTCAACCCATAACCGGTGATCGGCCGGATAGCCGACTTCATTAATACAGGATTTGACCAGTTGAGAAATGCGCTCAAAGGGGGAACAGTGATAGGCCTGGCTGTAGTTCACCAGTGCGGTGTTTTTCTCTTCTTCGACAATGGCAGAAATCAGCGCTGACTTGCCTTTGAAATAGGTGTACATCGCGCCCTGGCTAACCTTTGCCTGCCGGGCAATGTCACTGATGCTGGAGGCATTAAAGCCTCTCTCAGAGAAGCAGGTGGCTGCGGCGGTAATTAATCGATGGTAGGTGCTGCTTTTCTCGCGGCTCATTTCACTCTCGTCGTCTGAACGTTCATTCACTACGGTAGCCTAAGGCCCTGATGATGTACAGATATCGGGACGGCGAACGCCCTCCTCTCTCTTCATCACGTTGGGATATAGACAGCGGGAAAAAACCAGGATAGTTTATGAATGAACGTTCATTCATTTTGTGGTTGAGGCGATTTCATGCTGACAGAAGAAGGGCACCGATGAGTAAGATGAAAACAATCCGGCTGGTGATACCACAGTGGCAGGGCGGCAATAACCCGGCCTATCACTTTGGTGCTGAACTGCTTGCGTGGCTTGCCCCAGCAGGCCGCTGTCCCGTCATCCACATCCCGGTGAGCCCACCAGAAAGTAATCCCCTAACCAATGAAGGCGGCATTGTTGGACGTCAACAGGTGGTCGCCCAGCTCAAGCTTGCACAACAGGTTATCGCGGAACACGCGCCCGATAAAATCGTGGTACTGGGCGGTGACTGCCTGGTGGATCTGGCCCCCTTCGCCTGGCTGGCAGAAAAATACCAGGATGGCCTGGGCATTCTGTGGATTGACGCCCATCCGGATGTGATGACACCGGCGCAGTTCAGCCATTCACATGCTCATGTTCTGGGGGCGCTGATGGGGCATGGCGATGCGGAGCTGACGGCTGCCGTTACCCGCCCGGTTGCCGCCCGACAGGTGTTGATTGCCGGTCTGAATGACCCCAGCGACTATGAAGTCGATTTCATCCAACAGCACGGTATCAACACCTGTTCACCACAAGAGATGAAAGCGGGCAGTCGTAAGATTGTTGAGTGGATTGAAAAAGAAAACATTACTCACCTCGCGATTCATTTTGATCTGGATGTGCTGAATTTTAAAAAATTCAGATCGGTACTTTTCGCGAATCCTGATATCGATGAACAGACTTATGATGGCGTGGGAAAAGGAATGCTTGAAATAGAGGAAGTGATGAATATTATTCAGCAGATGAATGATTTTACCACCATTGTTGGGCTGGGTATTGCGGAACATTTGCCCTGGGATGCAATCAACATGAGGAATATGCTGGCCAGCCTGCCATTGCTGAACGACTAATTTTAATTTTAAAAAAGGCACACCACAAATGGTGTGCCTTTTTGTATTTAAAAATCAGTGTGTGATATATTTTTTATTAAATACATTAAGATCCATTTTAAATCAGATGCACCATTTTTATTATTTTAATGCATTAATTTGGTGCGCGCGGTGGTAATAAATTACTGAACATCAATGAATAACAGTGAATAGAATATTGGCATGCTCTTTGCAAAGTATGGTTGGCGAATTATTTTTCCCACCCCGCAGTGAAAAGGCAATTTCATGCCTCTTTCTGTGGCTGTATCCTGTATTTAGAGGCAATATTATGTTCAGAAAAATATCAGGACTGATGTCCGTGGCACTGTGTTTTATTTTTGTTGGTTCCAGCTATCCTGTAGCCAAAGAGGCAATGGACTCTATTCCCACCTGGATCTTTACCTGTATTACTTTTGCAATAGGTTTTTTATTCCTTCTGCCATTAACACTGGTGAAAGACAAAACCAACTGGTTGCGAATTGGCGTGCAAGACTGGCTGATTGTCAGTGTCTTATCCTTACTCGGGGCGGTACTGTATACGGTATTCCTGCTCTATGGTCTACCTTCCACTACCGCATTAACGGCATCAGTGATCACCAGTACGGCACCTGCTGTTGTCTTGTTGATTACAATATTGTTCTTTAAGGAAAAAATAAGGGTTAATGCCGCAATTTCGGTACTGCTGGCGGTGATAAGTGTGGTGATAATGACCCTGCCAGGCAGTGCCGATGCCGGGCGTAACACCTTTATTGGGCTGTTATTCCTCTCGTTATCGACGCTGGCGAATGCGCTCAACATTATTATTGCCAACAAAATTCAATCCACCCTTAAGCCGCTGACCATGGCGGCGGGAGTGTGTCTGACAGGAATGATATTTAGTTTACCTCTCGCGTTGCATGAACTTCAGCGTTATCAACTATCCAGTATTACTCACGATCAGGGAATTACTCTTTTTTATTACGGTGTGTTTGTCTGGGCCCTGCCGTACATATTATTCTTCAAGGGGGTTAATAAAATTTCTGCTGCTTCTGCAGGTATGTGCGTTGCCCTTATCCCAGTGGCATCGATGTTATGCTCGGTGATTGTCTTTGGTGACAGCATTAAGAACCGAGACCTGATAGCTACGTGCGTTATTATTTTGTCGGTTTTTTTATCTGAAGTGAATTTCAACGTTTTTTTCAAAAAAAGAAAAAATGTCAAATTAACCAGCGAACTGTGAAAGGAATACAATGAAAATGCGACTGAATAAATCGCTTCTTGCCATGGCATTCGGATTGCTGTTGTGCCAGTCGGCGATGGCCGTTAATCTCCCTAAGCCCATTGCATATGTTGATTTAAATCATCCTCTTGAATCGGGAATGCAAACTTATCCCGGATTAAGCGAAGTGGAAATAACTCAAACGGCTCCGCGTTATAAAAATGGTGCGCTGATCGACAGGATTCAATTTTTGGGTATTTCTGCGACCTATATTGATGCCCCTTATCATGCCGACGAGAGCGGGATGAAAATATCGGATTACCCACTGGAAAAGCTGGTGAATTTGCCAGTGATAGTGATTAATCTTGGTAAAGATAGTGGTTTTTTTGACTTGGCCGATTTTTACGGTAAGGAGGTGAAAGGGAAGGCGGTACTGCTGAATAGCGGCAAAAGTCACTATTTCGGCCAGCCAGAATATGCACAGAATCCGCCCTATCTGACCACCCGGGCGGCACAGTGGCTTATCGAACATCAGGCTGCGCTGGTGGGTATTGACGCGCTATTGGTCGATAACTACAACAAAAATGACAGTATCCCGGTGCATGATTTGCTGCTAAAGCATGGGATTGTTATTGCCGAGGATATGACCAATATCAATGCGGTGGTGGGCAAGGGCGCGTATCTGACCGCTGTTCCGCCCAGGGCGCCTATGGCTAGTTTCCCGGCGCGTATATTTGCCGCCGTGTACTAACAGAAAGGGGCGGAAGCCCCTTTTATCGACAGGCTATCAGAGCACCCCGTGACATTTACTGCTGCACAATCGTTGGTTCGCACTGCACCGGGAAGTTCAGCGAGTTGGCAATATAGCAAAGCGAATGGGCCCGGTGATGCAGCATGCGCGCCAGCTCCGGGTCGCCTGAGGAAATGCTCACCTGCGGTTTTAGCACAATGTGGGTAAAGCAGCCTGTCTTGCCTTCCACCATTGTTCCCTCCGCGTCATCCCGGTAAGCCTGGACAATAATTCCGGCTTCAGCGCACAGGTGCAGATACCATAATTTATGGCAGGCCGAAGCCGAAGCAACCAGCAGATCCTCAGGGTTCCATCGTGTGGCATCGCCCAGAAATGCCGGATCGGATGAGCCTGCAATCGGTGCTTTCTCGCCCGCACTCATCTGGTAGTCGCGGTCGTATGCCTTGTAGGATGCGGTGCCCTGTCCTTTATTCCCTGTCCATTCAACCGAAACCTGATAGTGATGTTCACGTTGTGCCATGTTGCTTGCTCCTGAGGGAAATGCGGATAACCGCTCACGTTGATTGTGCAAGTAAAGCAGATGGTATACCATTATTCCAACTGTTTTGTTGAGAATACACTGATGCTGACTAAACCAGGCTCCACGGCAGATGTTATTGCAGCCTCCCTGCGCGACATGATCAATCAGGGCGAACTGCCTGATGGCGCACGCTTGATCGAACGTGAACTGGCCAGTCAGTTTGCCGTCAGCCGCATCCCGCTGCGTGAGGCCATCCAGCAGCTTGAACGCGAAGGAATTGTTGAAACGCAGCGTAACCGAGGTGCTGCTGTCAGAGCCCTAACCGTCGATGATGTGAATGAGATCTACACGCTGCGTGCGCTGCTGGAGGGGGAGGCGATTTATCACAGCGTGATCCACCGCGACGAAGAGACGCTGGCGCGTGTCAGACTGGTTCATCAATTACTGGAGAGTACGGTGAGCGTGCAAAAGCAGGGAGAGCTGAACCGCGAGTTTCACACCCTTCTTTATCGCGGCTGTCATAACGGCAGGCTGTTGAAAATGATCGCAGAGTTATGCGCGCAGATTGAGCGCTACGAATATCTGCAACGCCGACTGCTGGCGGATACTCCCGCGTTCCAGCATGAACATGCCGCCATTCTTGATGCGTATGCGCGCGGGGATGCGCAGCAGGCACGCGAGGAAACCATCAGGCATATTGAGTCTGCCCGGCAGGTGGTACTGACACGAATCTCCCTTCAATAACCCCTGACGTTGATAGTCAGGGGCATTGATGGTTTCAACGATATTGTGCAGTATCGCCAGACTAGCCCTGGCGGTCTGCCTGCATCATCGTCTTATCACCAAATTTCTGCAAATCGCGGTACAGGCTTGCCATATACAGCACGATCACCACAGAGAAGGGTAAGCCACAAATCACGACAGCGGTTTGCATGGCGCTGAAGCTGCCAGCATACAACAGGCCTGCACAGACTAACGTGGTGACAGAAGCCCAGAAAATGCGTAGCCAGGCAGGTGCATCATCGTCATTGGTTCCCCCCTTGCTGGATAGATTAGCAATCATCAGCGTGCCTGAATCGACAGGTGTCAGGAACAGCACAAAACTGATGACAATAGTGAAACCCGCAGTGATTTTAGTGAAGGGGAGGTATTCGAAAAGTTTGAAAACCGCCATAGGGGGATCTTTCAACGCAACCTGACCCAGAATTTTATCTGAATGCTCCAGCACAAGACTGATCGCGGTATTGCCGAAAATAGACAGCCAGGCGAGGGTGAAGCCTAACGGGATCAGCATGACACCCAGGATAAGCTCACGGATGGTACGTCCCTTTGAGATACGGGCAATAAACAAGCCGACAAACGGTGCCCAGGCAACCCACCACGCCCAGTAGAAAAGCGTCCATGCACCCTGCCAGCGACGCGCTTTGCCATAGAGATACACATCAAAACTCTTCCCGACAATCGATGTCAGGTAATCGCCCGTATTCTGAAGCATCCCGTTGATCAGATTGAGCGTTGGGCCGGTGACGAAGACGAACAGCAACAGTAAGCACAGGAAGCCAACGTTGATGTTAGAGAGCATCGCGATGCCTTTCTCGACGCCGGTGACGGCGGCTAGCGTTGCCACAATCATCATCACAACAATCAGTATCAACAGCACATGTGGCGTTTGTGGGATATCAAACAGATAGTGCAGGCCGGAGTTCACCAGCAATGCCCCGATACCGAGGTTAGTGACCATCGAAATCACAGTGACCAGAATGCCAAAGCTGTCGACTAAATGCCCGGCCCAGCCGTGAACCCTCTCGCCAAAAATAGGGTAAAGGGCCGAACGCAGCGCCAGAGGCAATCCGCGGCAGTAAGCAAAATAGGCCAGTGCTGTGGCGATGAGCGCATACAGCGCCCAGCCGTGAAGGCCCCAGTGCAGGAATGTAATCGCCATTGCCTGACGGGCGGCCTCAGGCGTTCCCCCCTGGCCTTCTGGCGGTTGCAGAAAGTGGTCCAGTGGCTCATAGGCACCGTAATACACCAGTGCGATTCCAATACCCGCTGAGAAAAGCATGGCAATCCATGAAGGGTAACTAAACTGCGGTGCTTCCCCCTCCTCGCCCAGTCTGATGTGCCCGAAGCGGGAAAGGGCAAGCCAGAATACAAAAATCATGCACGCGATCATCAGCAGCATGTAGTACCAGCCAAACACATCCGCCATCCAGATTTGGGCGCTGTTAAGCCATTGATGGCTTCCGGTAGGAAACATCACCACCAGCAGTCCTAACAGCAGGATAACGACAGCAGAGCTAAAAAAAACGGGAGCATTCAGTCTGATCGGTGCATGGCCGATCGGTTTTGGCGCGATCTCAGTCATATGAACAGTTCCATGGTGTAAAGCGTAAAATCCATCTTATAAAGACATGGTCATTAACATTTAATAACCACGCCTTTGACATTTTCGTAGCATAATGTAGATTGATTGAACGTTCAATCAGTGAATTTTAAATGTGTGGTCGCTGCCACCTGGAGTTGAAATGTCCCGTAAAGCCATACCTGAACAACGCAAAGAGCAGTTGATCACTGCGGCCTTCGAAACCATAGGTGACGTCGGTTTAGCGGGTGTGACGTTATCTCAGGTCGCCAGCCAGGCAGGGATGTCTACGGGTATTGTCAGCCACTACTTTGGCGACAAAGACGGTTTGTTAAACGCCACGATGCGCCGCATCCTGTGCGACCTGCACGATGCAGTGGCTACCTGCCGGAGTAGCGCGCAGGACACCCCTGAAGCGCAACTGTTCGCCATTATCGAAGGCAACTTTCACCGCAGCCAGACCAGCGGAACATCAATGCGTGCCTGGCTTGATTTCTGGGCAGCAAGTCTGCATCAGCCCGCGTTACGTCGTTTGCAGCGGGTCAACGATCACCGACTGTATTCCAACATTTGCTGCCAGTTTCGCCGCTGTTTACCGCAGGACGAAGCACGCAGAGCTGCCCGAGGCCTGGCGGCAATGATTGACGGATTATGGCTACGCGGTAGCCTGGCTGGCATCGATTTTAATGCACGGAAGGCATGCGAAATTGCCTTCGACTATGTTGAAAATAAGCTAAGTAACAGAATCTGAATCCCCAAGCCAACTGACAAAAGGAACCGTACTGATGGCGAAACTCCCCCTGCAACAACTTTATATTGATGGTCGTTTGACTGACGCCAGTGGCCCAGAGACGTTTGAAACGATCAACCCGGCAAACGGTGAGGTGCTGGCTGAGGTGCAGCGCGCAACCGAGGACGATGTTGAACGAGCGGTCACGAGTGCAGAACGTGGCCAAAAAATCTGGGCCTCAATGACCGGAACGGAGCGTTCACGTATTTTGTTACGTGCCGTAGACATCCTGCGTGAACGCAATGATGAGCTGGCCCACCTGGAGACGCTGGATACCGGCAAGCCTTTCTCTGAAACTTCGGTTGTCGATATCGTCACGGGCGCGGATGTGCTGGAGTATTACGCTGGCCTGGCAACATCCATTGAAGGTGAGCAGTATCCGCTACGCGATAGCAGCTTCTTCTATACGCGGCGTGAACCGCTGGGCGTGACGGCCGGGATCGGTGCCTGGAACTATCCGATCCAGATTGCGTTGTGGAAATCGGCCCCCGCGCTTGCCGCAGGTAACGCGATGATTTTCAAACCTAGCGAAGTGACTCCGCTGACCGCACTTAAACTGGCTGAGATCTACACGCAGGCGGGTCTGCCAGATGGTGTATTTAACGTGGTTCAGGGGGCAGGGCGTTTAGTCGGTGAATGGTTAACACAGCACCCACGTATTGAAAAAATTTCCTTCACTGGCGGTATTGAAACCGGTAAGAAAGTCATGGCCAGCGCGGCGGCTTCATCGCTTAAAGACGTCACGATGGAGTTGGGTGGCAAGTCACCGCTGCTGATTCTGGCCGATGCTGATATCGAACTGGCCGCAGACATCGCAATGATGGCGAATTTCTACAGCTCCGGGCAGGTGTGTACCAACGGGACACGCGTGTTTGTGCATCGTTCACAGAAAGCCGCACTGGAAAAGGCGCTGGAAATTCGCGTTAAGCGTATTCGCATGGGGGAACCAATGGATCCCCGCACCAATTTCGGTCCGCTGACCAGTTTTTCCCATATGGAAAATGTCCTGCGCTATATCGACAGCGGCAAAGCGGAAGGGGCACGTTTATTGTGCGGTGGTGCGCGCGAAACATCAGGCATTTTTGCACAAGGTGCTTACGTTCAGCCGACGATTTTCACCGACTGCGAAGATCATCACACCATCGTCAAAGAAGAGATTTTTGGGCCGGTCATGAGCATTCTGACCTGGGACGATGAGCAGGAAGCCATTGACCGTGCGAACAATACCCACTTTGGCCTGGCGGCAGGTGTCATCACACGCGATCTGGCAAAAGCTCACCGCACCATTCATCAGTTAGAAGCCGGTATCTGCTGGATCAACAGTTGGGGAGAATCGCCTGCGCAAATGCCGGTAGGCGGCTACAAACAATCCGGTGTTGGACGTGAAAATGGGATAAGCACGCTCGCCCATTACACGCGTATCAAGTCAATCCAGGTTGAGTTGGAACGCTATCAATCTGTTTTTTAAATAAGGACATTGAGGTTTTTATGACGACTATCAGGGAATATGACTACATCATTATTGGTGCGGGTTCAGCGGGTAACGTACTGGCGACGCGCCTGACAGAAGACGCTGATGTCAGCGTGCTGTTACTGGAAGCCGGAGGCCCGGACTACCGTCAGGACTTCCGTACGCAGATGCCTGCGGCACTGGCTTATCCGTTACAGGGACGGCGCTATAACTGGGCCTATCTGACCGATCCAGAACCCTTTATGGACAACCGACGCATGGAGTGCGGTCGTGGTAAAGGGCTGGGCGGATCGTCGCTGATCAATGGGATGTGTTACATCCGTGGTAATGCCATGGATTATGACGGCTGGGCGAAACAGAAAGGTCTGGAAAACTGGAGTTATCTTGACTGCCTGCCGTACTTCAAAATAGCGGAACGCCGCGATATTGGCGGCAATGATTATCATGGTGACTGTGGTCCGGTCAGCGTGACTACGCCAAAACACGATAACAACGTGCTTTACCACGCAATGGTTGAAGCGGGTGTGCAGGCAGGTTATCCGCGTACTGACGATTTAAATGGTTACCAGCAGGAAGGTTTTGGCCCGATGGATCGCACCGTAACGCCACATGGGCGTCGTGCGAGTACCGCACGGGGCTATCTGGACATGGCGCGTCAACGTCCAAACCTGACGATTGAAATCCATGCCGTGACCGATCGTATTTTGTTTGAGAACAAACGGGCGACCGGAGTGGCCTGGCTACAAAAAGAGATCCCGCACTCGGCACGTGCGCGACGTGAAGTGTTGCTTTGTGCGGGGGCGATTGCTTCTCCGCAAATCCTGCAACGCTCAGGCGTTGGCCCGGGTGAGCTGTTAAAAAGCCTGGATATTCCAGTTGTTCACGATCTGCCCGGTGTTGGCGCAAACTTGCAGGATCATCTGGAAATGTATTTGCAGTATGAGTGCATGCAGCCCGTTTCGCTGGTTCCTGCGCTGAAGCTGCATAATAAGCCGTTGATTGGTGCGGAGTGGATGTTTATGGGGAGGGGTATTGGTGCCAGTAACCATTTTGAAGCGGGCGGATTTATTCGCAGCCACGAAGAGTTTGAATGGCCAAATATTCAATATCATTTCCTGCCGATCGCGATTAACTATAACGGCTCGAATCCGATTAAAGTCCATAGCTTCCAGGCACACGTAGGTTCGATGCGTTCAATGAGTCGTGGCCGTGTGCAGGTCACCTCGAAGAACCCGCATGACCATCCGAGTATCCTGTTTAACTATATGTCCCAGGATCAGGACTGGCGTGAATTCCGTGCGGCTATTCGCCTTACGCGTGAAATCATCCAGCAGCGTGCGCTGGATCCTTATCGTGGCAAGGAAATTTCGCCGGGTGCGAGCTGTCAAAGTGATGCCGACCTGGACCGTTTTGTCCGCGAGCATGCTGAAACGGCCTATCACCCCTCCTGTTCGAATGCGATGGGTTATCATGAAATGGCCGTGGTTGGACATGATGGCAAAGTGCATGGCATGGAGAACCTGCGCATCGTGGATGCCTCCATTATGCCGCGCATCACCACCGGAAACCTTAACGCGCCAACGATCATGATCGCTGAAAAAATAGCCGATATGATCCGTGGGCGTCCGCCACTGGCCCGTAGTGACGTTCCGTACTATGTGGCTAATGGTGCACCTGTACGGCGTGTTCGGGATTAAATAAGCGTATTCAAAGTAACGTGTTCACAGAACGCTTCCGACCTGTAAAGGCGGGAGCGTTCTGCTGTCCGGGGCGGCAATAAAACACCGTCGCCGCCATTCGTATTGCATTCCGCGAGTCCGGCCTCTCAGGCAGGGAGTGTACGTCCTTTGCGCTTCACTGACATCGCATAGCCTGCCGCTGAACAAACCGCGATAAACCACGGGATGAGCTGCACCAGCTTCGAGTCGCTGCCGCTCAGAATTTGCAAATTGTTGATCACCAGAATAATAGTGACTGACATCGCCGTCATGGCCAGCAGTGGTGCCCAGAAGACCTGCCAGGCGCTATTATTGTGGTGCTCTAAACGGCGGAAGAACAGGATCACCGCCGCCGATACACCCACCTGCAATACCAGAATCGACAGCGTGGCGATCGCCGATCCAAAGGCAAAAATCTGTGCCATTGGGTCAAGGTCGATGCTGCCCATGCCCACCAGCATCATCAGTAGGATCACGCTGTGCACGTGGCTGGCTTTGTGCGGTGTGCCGTTGGTCGGATGTGTCTCGCACAGCTCTTTCCAGATCAGGCCATCACGGCTGATACTGAAAATGTAGCGTGAAATATTATTATGAAATGCCATCGCTGCCGCGAACAGGCTGGTGATCAGCAGCACCGACATGGTCTCCACCGCCCACTGGCCGACATACTGACGGGTAATATCAAAGACGAAGTTGCCGGGGTCTTTACGCGCAATCTCCACCAGCTGATCGATGTCATACGCCTGCACCAGCGCCCAACTGGTAAAGCAGAAAAAGACGGTGATCAGCAGCAAAGCACAGATCGTGGCACGCGGTACGGTTTTATGCGGATCGCGGCACTCTTCGGCATAGATGGCAGTGGATTCGAAGCCGATAAACGAGGCAATCGAGAACATAAAGGCAATGCCGAGGTTACCCTGCATAAACACGGAAGGTTCAAACGAGCTGATATTGAGATCGCCGGATTTTTTGATCAGTAGCATCACATCGGTCAGCAGGACGATAGCCACTTCTGCCACCATCAGCACGCCCAGCAGCTTACCGCCCACCTCCACGCGCTTAATGCCCAGCACCCAGGCAATCACCACAAACAGCATACTCAGCGCCCACCAGGGAATATGCACGCCCAGATGCTGCTCAACAAACAGCTGGCTAAAGAAGCCGAGCATCGCCACCACGGCCGTTTGCACCGAGAAGTAGGCGATCAGTGCCAGCACTGAGGCCGACGCCCCCCAGTTTTCCCCCAGCCCTTTCGAAATATAGGTATAGAACGCGCCCGCGTCGCTGACATGGCGGCTCATGGCGATATAGCCGACCGAGAAGATCATCAAAATGGCGCAGGCCATAATATAGATCACAGGAATACCGCCGCCGTTCCCGGTGAACATAGCCACCGGAAGTCCGCCGACCACGCCGGTCAGGGGAGAGGCTGCCGCCACAACAAAGAAGACCAGGGAAAATAAGCCCAGGGTATTTTTTCTTAAACCGGTAGAGTTGCTCATCGCCAGCGCCTTAGATGACAGTGAAATCGTACTCAGGAAGTGTTCTTCCGAGGCCAGGTACTGCTGGCATCATTTATCAGTGACGGCGGGTGCGGATAGAAAAAATCGGACAGCACCAGGGTGCAACAGTCGCACTGTTTTAGTGCTACTTCACGCTAACCTGGCGCTAACTTTTCGCCCTTAGTGATAACGAATACGCTCGCCCCACGCACCGAGCAGGGTCTGACGCTGATAGTCGAGTGGTGTGGTACTGATCAGCTTTTTAAACTCGCGCAGGAAGTGCGACTGGTCGCTGAAACCGAGGTCGAGCGCCAGGTCAGAAAACGACACCGGCCCTTGCTGGTGCAGGGAATGCAGTGCCGCCTGGCAGCGCATAATGCGGCCAAACGCCTTGGGTGACATGCCAGTATCCTGACGAAACTGGCGCTGAATGGTGCGGCAGGTATAGCCGGTTAACGCCTCCAGATGCTCCACGCGGATATTGCCTTTCTGTTGCAGGATGGTATGAATGATCGTTGCGGTGACCAATGACGTTTTGCGTACCAGGCGCGGAGTGAAATGGGTGTTAAACAGGGCGATCTGCTGTAAAAACAGTGGGGTACGCAGGATTTGTTCGCAGGCCTGGCGTGCATCCGGCACCACATCGAAGAAGTTAAACTCACGATCTGTCAGCTCCTCTGCCATCACATCGAGAAAATCCGGGGTCACTCCCGGCGCAAAGCGCACGCCAAAATAGCGGTGGTTGCGGTTCAGCGCAGCACTGCGTGCCGCAAGCGTAGTACCGCACACTCTCGCCACAGGATGCGTAGCATCACAGTCAAACACGATATCCACGCAGCCATCCGGCACTGCCAGCGTCAGGCTGGCCGACTCGGCGACTTCAAAGCTATAGAAATGGGAAATCGCCGGGTGGCGGCTGACCATCAGAGAGTAGTGTCTGGCAGCACTGAGGACAAACCAGGGTTGCTGCGGTTGAATATCGGCCGCCGAATGTGAAGCCAGAGTGTTTGACATAAGACGAGTCCTGCAACAGGGATGACAAACCCTCACTGCAATTCGGGTGCCACTTTCCGTTTGTCGATTCGCCCTCATGTCGCAAAAGTTCAATACAGGCCGGAAGATCCCTCGTTATTTTCATGGTGTAGCGCAACGTCGACCGCGCAACGTCATTCACTCATTTAACGGGGTAACCGGCATGTCTGACTCAACTAAAATCGATTTCATCTACCTTTCAGAACCGGACATGATCCGCGCCGGAGTCACCGATATGCCCGCCTGCGTGGATACGATGGAAGAGATGTTTGGCCTGCTGTATCAGGGCGACTATCGCATGGCAGGATCGAACAACGACTCGCACGGTGCGATGGTCACCTTCCCGGAGGACTCACCGTTCCCGACCATGCCGAAACCCACCGCCGATCGCCGTTTAATGGCGATGCCTGCCTACCTGGGCGGCAGTTTTTGTACCGCTGGCGTCAAATGGTACGGCTCGAATATTGCCAACCGCCAGAAAGGGCTGCCGCGTTCCATCCTGATGTTCACGCTGAACGATGCCGATACAGGCGCCCCGCTGGCGCATATGTCCGCCAACCTGCTTTCGGCCTACCGTACAGGCGCTGTCCCTGGCGTGGGCGCCCGCCATTTAGCGCGCAAAGATGCAAAAGTGATTGGTCTGCTGGGGCCTGGCGTGATGGGCAAAACCGCCGTCGCGGCGTTTATCGCCGTCTGCCCGCTGATCGACACCATTAAAATCAAAGGACGCGGGCAGAACAGTCTGGACACCTTTATCTCCTGGATCACCGTGACGTTCCCGCAGATCACCACCATTGAGGTGGTCGACAGCCTGGAAGCGGTGGTGCGCGGGTCGGATATCGTCACCTATTGCAGCTCTGGCGAAGTGGGCGACCCGTCTACCTACCCGCTGGTGAAACGTGAATGGGTAAAACCCGGTGCATTTCTGGCGATGCCTGCGTTGTGCAATATCGATGAAGGCATGGAACAGGCCGATGTCCGCAAAGTGCTGGATAACACGGGGCTCTATCACGCCTGGTATGAAGAAGTGCCCAAACCCGCGCATCACACCATCCCGGTGATTGGCGTGCGCTTTATGGACATGATGGCGGAAGGCAAGCTGACCCACGCGCAGTTAGAAGACATCGGCAAGATTGTCGCCGGAGATGCACCCGGCCGTCAGAACGACGACGAGATCATCATTATGTCGGTGGGCGGGATGCCGGTAGAGGACGTGGCGTGGGGCACGGTGGTTTACCGCAATGCGCTGGAGAAAGGTATTGGCGTGAAGCTGAATCTGTGGGAAACCCCAGAATTACATTAATCCTCGTCATCCTTGACGCTGCAACGGCGTTGGCTGCGCACATTCACCCCGGTCACTTACCTGAGTAAGCTCCCGGGGATTCATGTCCTTGCCGCCTTGTCGCAACGCCAATGATTTAGAGGATGGTCTGCATATATCAAAAGGAAGAAAAATGACTCAGATAACCAAAGTAAAAACCGGATCGATTTTTGAAGAGAAGGCCAGCTACTCGCGCATTGTGGCAGTGGATAACTGGATTTTCGTGTCGAACACCGCCGGACGTAACCCGCAAAGCAAAGAAATTCCTGAGGATATCAGCGAACAGACGCATCAGGTGTTCGCCAATATCGAACAGGCACTGGCAGCCGTAGATGCCTCGCTGGCCGATGTGGTGATGTCGCGCGTCTTTATTCAGGACCCGCAGGACGTGCCGACGGTGATGGCGATTATTGGCGACAAGTTTCGCGGGATAAACCCGGCTTCGACGGTCACCTGCCCGCCGCTTGGCTCCACCGTGTATAAAGTGGAGCTGGAAGTGACCGCGTATCGTGGTGCCTCTGCGGCAAATGTTGTCGAACTCACCGTGGCGCTGTAACGCCCGCTAAGAAGGTATGTATGGCCCCTGTGATCACCCCGGTTCAGACCGCCACGACATTGCCCCTTGCCACCACCGTCGTGGTGATTGGCGGCGGTATCGTCGGGTTAACCGCCGCGCTGGCGCTGGCAGAACGTAATATTCCCGTTGTACTGTTGGAAAAAGGCCGCCTGGCGGGGGAGCAATCTTCACGTAACCTCGGCTGGGTGCGTAAAACCAGCCGCATGGCCGATGATATTCCCCTGGCACTGGCTTCCGACCGCCTGTGGGCCGCAATGCCGGAGCGCACCGGGCAGGATGTAGGTTATCGCCAGGCGGGCATTATGTTTGTCGGCCGAACTGATGTGCAGATGGCGATGCATGAGGGCTGGCTGAAATCGGTTGAACATCTTGGCCTGGACTCACAGTTACTGACGGCGCAGCAGATTGCGGCGCGGGTGCCGGGCGGCCGGGGCAACTGGGCGGGAGGGATTTATACCCCATCCGATGGCCGGGCCGAACCGACGCTGGCTTCCAGCGCCATCGCTCGCGCGGCCATTGCCAAAGGGGTGACGATCGTTGAGAACTGCGCGGTACGTACCCTGTCGCTGGCGGGGGGTAACGTCAGTGGCGTGGTGACGGAAAAGGGTGAGATCCGCTGCGAGCAGGTGCTGCTGGCGGGCGGGCTGTGGTCACGACGTTTTCTCGGTAACCTCGGTGTTTCGCTGCCAACGCTGCCGCTGATCTGCTCAGTATTGCGCACCACGCCGATGGAAGGGCCGACAGACATTGCCGTGGGTGCACCGGATTTCTCGTTTCGTAAGCATCATGACGGCGGCTTTATCATTACTCAACGCGGTGCGCTGGATGCCTCGCTGACGCTGGACCATCTGTTAATCGGTTCGCGCTACCTGCAACAGTTGCGCACGCAGCGCAGCTTCCTGCGTATCTCCGTCGGGAAAAATTTTGTCAGGGATCTGGCGTTGCCGCGTCGCTGGAAAGCCCATGGCCGTTCGCCGTTTGAACAGGTTCGCACGCTGGACCCGCAGGTGAACCCGGTGCTGAATCAGGAAGCGATGACCAACCTGAGAGCCGCCTGGCCCGCGTTTGAAAAGGCAGTGATTGCGGATGCCTGGGCCGGAGCTATTGATGTCACCCCGGATTCGAACCCGGTGATTGGTCGGGTGGCGAAAATTCCGGGTCTGACGCTGGCAACAGGATTTTCAGGGCATGGGTTCGGGACGTCACCGGCGGCGGGGCAGTTGGCTGCCGATCTGGTGTCGGCTGCAGCGCCGATTATCGATCCGCGCCCTTATCGGTTTGAGAGGTTCTGAGGCTCCGGCTGCCAGAGCTGGATGCCATCGCGGCCCGTGCGTTTGACGTTGTACAGCGCCTGGTCGGCATTCCGCAGCCACTGATGAATGGAGTCTGCTTTGGCCGCCGGGGCAATGCCGATGCTCACCGAACACTGAAAGTTCGGTGACGCCGGTAGCTGTATTTGAGCAATTTTCTCTTTCAGCGCCGCCGCCAGTATCACAATGCTGTTACTGTCGGCATCGCGCACAATCACCCCCAGTTCATCACCCCCAAAACGGGCGGGAATATCCCGGATGCCCACTTCCGTGCGCAGCAGCATGGAGATTTCTGCCAGCAGATAATCCCCGGCTTCATGGCCGAAACGATCATTCACCTGTTTGAAATTATCCACATCCAGCAACAGAAGCCAGGCATGGCTGTCACCGCGCTGGGTACGCAGATATTCGCTTTCCAGGCGGCGGTCAAAAAGGCGGCGGTTAGGGATTTTCAGGCTGGGGTCCATCAGTGAAATGCGTTCCAGCTCGCGGTTTTTACGGCGCAGGCTCAGGGTTAACTGATAGGACACGGCGCTCAACACCATCATATAGCAGGTAGCCAGCGGCAGCGACAGCCACACCGTGCGGGTGCTGAAGGTCAGCTGTAATGGCATACCGGCCACGCTCCAGGTGGGAATAAAGGCCAGCAGAAACGCGGCAAGCGCAGGTCTTAACTGCGCCCAGCCACCGGCGGCATAGCGATCAGACGCCAGCACCGCCATGATAATCAGTGACGGCAGCGGGCTGATGCCCATCAGGGCTACCCAGACACCCCCAAAGGCGGCATCAATGGTGAGGTTTCGCCGTTCGGTGGCGGTCGGATCGCTGGACGAGTGTGCCAGTATCCATGCAATGACCGGCCAGATAAAAGCGTTAATACTGAGCAAAATGGTCAGCCACATGCCCCGACCCAGCTCCAACAGCACCGACAGGATAGGGAAAAAACACAAAAAGGTGCCCAATTGCCGCATGGCGAACATGCGACGAATAAAGCGCTCAGAGCGCTGTTTTAATTGTCTGTCATCAGGAGAGTAATAGTGCATGAATAAGCGACATTGTGCCGATCGATGGTGCAGTGTAATCGGAAAAAAAGTCACGCGTTGGTATTTTTATCAGAGCGGGAGAACAATGCCAGCCAGCCGTCGCGGCTGGCATTGTGGGAAAGGTATTTTATCTCATTAAAACGAGTAGTTAGCCGATACTGTGAAGTTACGCGGTGCGCCATACACCACGTAAGTTCCCATATAATCGTAATACTCTTTATCGAACAGGTTGTTAATATTTGCCTGCACGGAAACCTGCTTCGTCACCTGGTAGCGGCTGAACAGATTCACGAGGGTAACCGGTGACTGGTCGATATAATCCGCAGGGGCGTCTGCAACATTTGCCCAGGTTTTATTCTGCCAGTTCACGCCACCACCGATGGTGAGGTCCTGCAACATCGGCAGACGATAGCGGGTAAACAGCTTGGCGGTGGTGCGTGGCACTTCCGGCATCACGGCGGTGCCGTCACGCTGTTCTGCGATGTAGCGCGATGCACCGAAGGTCATCTGCCAGTTATCGGTCAACGCACCGTTTATTTCAAACTCAACGCCACGGCTGACGGCATCAACGGATTCATACGCATATTCCGTTGAGGTACCGATAGGGAGATAAGTACTGATGCCCAGGTTGTTTTGCTCGGTACGGAACAGTGACAGCGTGGCGGTCAGACGGCTGTTATTCCAGTCGCCTTTCAGGCCGGTTTCGTAGCTTTTTCCGGTCACTGCGCCAAGGTATTGCGCATCCGCGTTGCGGTAGGTCTGTGGCTGGAAGATGGAGGTATAGCTGGCGTAAGCCGAGTACGTATCATTAATGTCATACGTCAGACCCGCATATGGCGCGACCTTGCTGGTGGTTTTGTTGCCGCTGGTGCCATTGCCACGCCACTCGGTATAACGCGCACCGACCAATAATGACAGCGGATCGGTCAGCGAGAAGCGCGCTGCGGTGTAAGCCGATTTCTGGCGGATGCTGTCGTCTTTCTCTACGGTCCATGGCCCCCAGTTACCTTCGTCAACATTGCCGTCCCAGTTATTGTAATTACCGAAATTGATGGCCGACATATCAGAGAAGGTATTGAAGAACAGGCTTTCCTGTTTGCTATAGCTACCGCCGACCATCAGCTGGTGGGTACGACCCAGTAATTCAAACGGGCCATTGGCATACAGGTCAACGCCATCAACTTTACGTGAACCTTTGTTCCAGCCATTCACGCCCGCCACACCCTGGCCCGTAATTTTATCCGGGTAGCCGTAGGGATACATCAGTCGCGTATCAAAGGTGGTTTTCGCATGCGAGCCATTCACCTGCGCCTGCCAGCCGTTATCAAATTTCTGCGTCAGCGTGGCGAAGACTTTATTGGACTCTTTATCGCTGTAAGTCCAGTCGGATGCTGTGTTAAAGCTACGATCAAAATCGGTGCGGCTACCATCACTATTGAAGGTTGGCAGACCGCCCCAGCTTGGATCATTGGTATGGCTCTGCTGATAATCCCAGCCGAAGGAGAGCGTAGTGGAATCGGTCAGGTCCGCATCCATCACCAGGGTGAGGAATTTTTTGCGTGCGTTATAGCGATCGATCCATTTGTCGTTATCCTGATAACCGCCGATAGCGCGGCCACGAACGGTGCCCGATTCATTCAGCGGCGTGCTGATATCACCGGTATAGCGCTGTTTGTCCCAGCTGCCGGTTTCTGCAGAGAAGTTACCGGTCAGCACGTTACTGTCGGCGTGTTTGCGCACCATATTCACTGAAGCAGACGGGTTGCCGGAGCCAGTGCTCAGGCTGTTAGCACCACGAATGACTTCGATGCGATCATAGATAGCGGTATCAGCGGCGGTATCACCCAGGTCCCATTGATTGTCGACAACGGTCGGGATGCCGTCAGTCAGGTAGTTATTAATCATGAAGCCGCGTGAATAATAATTTGAACGATCTGAGTCAATATTGGAGGCGGAAACGCCGACGGTATTGTTCAGTACCTCGCCAACGGTTTGTAACCCCTGATCCTGCATACGCTGCTTACTGACGATAGAAACAGACTGCGGGATATCACGCAGTGTCAGCGGCATCTTAGTGCCCGCAGACGTCACCGGAACGCTGTAGTCGGTGACGGCCTGCTGTGCAGTTGCATCAACATTCGCTTCAACGGTCAGCGTATCGGTTTTGGCGTTGTCGGCGGCAAAGGCCGGTTGCAATGCCGACATTACCAACAGTGCGGCAACAGATGGGGTGAAAATACGAGATGCAGATAATGGCGCTGAGTGAGGCTGCTTACGGGATTCAGAGCGAGACATTGGCACGGTCATTCCTGGAATAAGTTGCTGATGTTGAGTCAATACCTGCACCGGGCACGAAAATATCTACCGGTTATCCTTAGGCGGTATGAGTACTCTGACTTATCCATGAAGTAGCGGCGAGGTCCACTGATACGGCAATCAGGCAGATTAGTGCCTGTAATGGTAAAGCAAATGAGAACTATAATTATTTGAGTATGGGATGTAAATAAATATTGCATGAAGGGTGAACTAAAACGGGAACAAGGAGTCTGCCGATGAAACGGGTCGGGCATGCCCGACCCCTACAATGGATGATGCCGGGGACCTCGCAGGGGGCATGCTGACCCCTGGAATGGATGATGCCGGGGATCTCGCAGGGGCATGCTGGCCCCTGGAATGGATGATGCCGGGGATCTCGTAGGGGGCATGCTGGCCCCTGGAATGGATGATGCCGGGGATCTCGCAGGGGCATGCTGGCCCCTGGAATGGATGATGCCGGGGATCTCGTAGGGGCGGGGCATGCCCCGCCCGTTACGATCAACGGCTTAAAAATCCGCTTTCAATACCACGCGGAAATTGGCTTTTCCGGCGCGCACATGGTCCAGCGCATCGTTAATTTTCGACATCGGGAAATACTCGACGTGCGGCGCGATATCGCGACGTGACGCCAGCTTCAGCAGCGAACGCAACTGGCCCGGCGATCCGGTAGACGAACCGGTCACTGCTTTGTCGCCCATGATCAAATCAAATGCGCCCACCTGGAACGGCTTCATCACGGCACCCACGGTGTGGAATTTGCCTTTCGGTGCCAGGGCATCGAAGTACGGTTTCCAGTCAAGGTCAACGGCAACGGTGCTGAGGATCAGGTCGAAACGGCCCGCCTGTGACTTCAACGCTTCCGGGTCACGGCTGTTGATCACTTCATCGGCACCCAGATCCAGGATGGACTGCTTTTTATCCGGTGTGGAGCTGAATGCGACCACTTCAGCGCCCATCGCCCGCAGAATCTTAATCGCGATATGGCCAAGACCGCCAATGCCGATGACGCCGACGCGGCTGGTGGCGGTAATGTTGCTCATCAGCAGTGGTTTAAACACGGTGATCCCCCCACACAGCAGTGGGCCTGCGGTCGCCGCATCCAGGCTTTCTGGTAATGGGATCACCCACTGCCAGTCTGCACGCAGCTTCTCGGCGAAACCGCCGTTATTCAGAATTGTCGGGATGGTTCCCTGTTCGCAGTTCACCTGCTCACCGTTAATGCAGGCATCGCAGTGCTGACAGCTTTTCGCCGTCCAGCCAATGCCCACGCGCTGGCCCACAGACAGTCCTTTGTTTTTTGCCGCATCCCCGAGCGCGGAGACACGTCCGATCACTTCATGACCGCCGATAGTCGGGTACTGAGAGATGCCCCATTCGTTATCGATCATCGACAAATCGGAATGGCAGACGCCACAGTATTCCACCTCGACTTCCACTTCCTCTGCACTCAGCGCGCCTGCGTCGAACTCATACAGCTCCAGAGCCTGTCCTGCTTTCATTGCTGCGTAGCTTTTAATTTTCACTTAATACCTCAGATTCAGTTTACGGTCAGGGCGAAGTGTAGCGCTATGAGGGCAGAAAGTTGGATTTTTGCCGCACAAACTGCCCATCTGCGCCGATGAATGGGGATAATTTGGCCATTCCCTCCTGATTGAAGGGTGAAAAGTGTACGCCAGTTTTGCCGCAAAAAGTGCGATATCCCTCTTACATGGTTCACTGTAATTCACTATTACCTTAGAGAAATCCTAATTCTGAAAAAATATCTTTCAGATAATCTGAGTGGCTACAGCCTGTTTTTATTTTATTGTTTTTTATTTTTATTAGTGAGGCTTAATCGTTTTTTTTCATTTTTTATTTCGAAGAATAAAGTACTTTCCTATTGTTAATTTATGAGTTAAACCCAATGGGGAATATGATGTTGTGACGTTTAAATGGACTGTTTTGTATTTATTGATGAGTTAAGTAATAAAGGGATTTTATGCGAAAAATGAATAAGCGATTTACCTGCAATATCGTGACGCTACTATTGTTTCCTCTGAGTGCTGCGGCAACATCACCATGGGAAGTTAACGATGGTCAGAAACTTCAGGTCAGTCAGGGAAATATGACCACGGGCAATAATCAGCCTGCGCTATCTGCCAGTGGTGAAAACAGCCACCTGGTGACGGACCCGAACCTCAACTTTATCACTTCCGGCTCTGGCTCTTACGGTGTACGGGTCGTTCAGGGGGCGCAGGCTGACATCAATAAAGCCTCCATATCTACCCAGGGAAGCTATGGCAACGGTGCCAATGTTGTTCAGGGTACGCTCAACATGGATGGAACCAATATTCATGTTACCGGGATAAATGCTTATGGTATTTCGGCCACCGGAAATTCAACGCTGAATCTCAGTAATACCCATATTACACTGGGGAACAGAATGAATGAGGGCATCGATATTGCGGGCGGAACGCTTAATGGTAATGGCCTGATATTAACGGCAAATAGCCCCACCGTGTTGAATATGATAGAAATTTCTCAACAGGCTCAGGCAACGCTAAAAGATTCCCAAATTATTCTCAATGGCCTGAGCTCCAGTTTTGGTATTCATGTTAATAACGCAACGCTGAATGCATCCGGTCTGATTATTAATGCGAGTAATCTGGGCCAGGGGATTCTGGTAGAAAAGAGCAACCAGGCCGGTTCTGCATTGACCCTGAATGACAGCAGTATCAGCACGACGGGGAGAACGGCCACCGCGATATCGACGCTAGGACAAAGTGTTCTCAATAACGTGAATATCAACACCACCGGTGATTTTGCCCATGGTGTGAGCCTGGAATATGCCGGTTCGGCGCAGGTTAACGGAGGTCATATCGAGACATCGGGTTCTGATGCTTACGGCATCTGGACAACAACCAAAGATTCCTTGCTGCAGGTGAAGGATACGGTGTTCAGCATTTCAGGTGAGAACGGTATAGCGGTGGCAGCACAGGGCGGTAAAGCATCACTCGACAATATTCAGGCCACGATCACCGGTGAGAGAGGTCGCGGTATTGTCACGGAAAGTCAGTTGGATGCAAAAAATATCAATGTGCTCACAACGGGGAACAACAGTACCGGTGTGCAGTCCAGCGGCGCAAAAGGTGATATGACGATAAGCAACTCATCGATTACCGCCACCGGAACGGGGGGGGCGGGGATGGCCGCAGCGCTCGGTGCGAAAATCAACGCCGACGGTATCAACATGACCATGAAAGGCGAAAAGAACATTGGGCTATGGTTGAGAAAGGGAACGCTCAACGTGGCGAACAGTACTATCGTCACGGCGGATGGCCCCGGATTATATACAGATGGTAACGCCCTCAGCGAGGCTGCCCTCGACAATACTCAGCTAGAGAGTGGCGGCTTCAGTGCGTTTCAAATACTGGGCAGTGCGCTGAATCTGAATCTGAGCAACGGGACGGTCGCCACCGGAGGCAATGGCAATGTGCTTGAGGCTCTGACCCTGAAAGACGCTCAGGGTGCAGATGCCCGCAACAGCCAGGTGAATCTGATGGCAGATAACGCCACCCTGAATGGCAACGTGATATCAGATTCTGTGCGTAATCAGGTCAACCTCAATCTGCAAAACGGTTCGACTCTGACCGGCATGATGAAAAATGTCAGCAGTACCCTACTGGATTCGACCAGCACCTGGAATATGACCGGGGATTCCGATCTGAATACGCTCCAGCTGGATGGCAAGGTTCTGTTTGATGGTCAGGATTTCCATACGCTGACCGTGAACAATAACCTGAGCGGCAGCGGCTATATTGGTATTCATACCCGGCTGGATGGCGACGATTCACCGAGCGATCGATTGAATGTGAAGGGCGATGCCACAGGCCATTTTACGGTAGATATCACCAATCAGGGGGGGAAAGGGGCTGAGACACACATGGGTATTCCGGTCATTAACGTGGCGGGGGAAACGAAAGATGTCACCTTTACACAATCACAACCCTTACTGGCCGGGAACTATGAGTACTTCCTCAACCCGGTCAACAGCCATGAATGGTACTTACAGTCCAGCTATAAGCCCGTGGTCGACCCCAATGCACCCGCTCCCGAGGCACCCTATCGTCCAGAGACCAGTGGTTACCTGATTGGGCCTTATCTCAATGCGGCTTATGCTTACACGGCGGCCGGAACCTACCATCAGCGTCTTGGTGCCCGTCAGGAGGGCGAGGCCGCCTGGGGCCGCATCTATGGGCGGCATGATATCTACGGAGCAGGCCAGTTTGGGTATGACAGCACCACCGCCTTTATGCAGCTGGGGGGGGATCTGTGGCGGGGGAGTGTAACGCCTGACATTCAGGCGCGTTCAGGCGTGATGGTGACCCTCGGTGATATCCACAGCAGTGCACGTGACTATGCTCGTAGCCAGCGTAGTGGCTTGTCGGTCAATACCGGTAAAATTAATACCACGGCATACAGCCTTGGGGGGTATTTCACGGCTGATAATGAGGAGGGGGCGTATCTGGATACCGTGGGTCAGGTCACCTGGTATCGTAACCACTACAAAAGTATCAACAACACCGGGCAAGGCAGCTACAGTACTCTGCTGTCGGCTGAAACGGGCGTTCCTTTTACCGTCAGCGGCGAGTTTAAGCTGGAACCTCAGCTGCAACTGATGGGGCAGTATCTGCACAATGGTGAAATCCGTGCGGGTGGTGCCAAAGTCGATCGCAGCCATGACGTCATGGGGCAGGCGCGTGGTGGGGTGAGGCTGTTTTATGATGCGCAGGATGTCCAGCCCTGGGTGCAGGTTGATACGGTGCAGCGGATGGGGAAAATTCCCAGTATCGCGATGAATCAGGAGAGTCTCTCACCGGATATTCACTCCGGCTGGTGGCAGCTGGGGACGGGGATTCGCGGTCAGGTTAATCCGGCTCTCAGCCTGTACGCCGATGTGACCTACCAGCACAGCTATGGGCAGGGTGTGGAAGGCTACGGCGGGAATATAGGGATGAAATACCAGTTCTGAGTGCGTCAGGCTTGCCCGATAAAAAAGGGCCGACCGGACAGGCCGGTCAGCCCTCATCATCAGAATCAGAACTACTCGTTAATACGCGGATGCTGATCAATCAGGCGGGAGCGTTTGGCTTCCAGCTCGCTAATCTGCTCACTAATATCTTCGATTTTCTGCTCAATGTTATCGTGATGCTCCTGCAGGATCTCTTTCGCTTCAGCCATATCTGAAGCGGCAGGGGTGGCGCCACGCAGCGGCATATTGGCGGTTTCCTTCATCATAATCCCGGTCACCAGGCCAATCACTGCCACGACCATCAGGTAGTAAGCTGGCATGTAAAGATTATTGGTGGTTTCTACCAGCCAGGCCACGGCGGTTGGCGTCAGACCCGCTACCAGTACGGAGATGTTAAAGGCACTGGCCAGCGCACTGTAACGGATATGGGTCGGGAACATGGCCGGCAGGGAAGAGGCCATCACGCCAGTGAAGCTGTTCAGGATCACCGCGAGGATCAGCAGGCCGGCAAAAATCAGCCCCATCACGCCGCTGTTAATCAGCATAAAGCACGGCACCGCCATCACCAGCAGCGCGATGCTACCAATAATCACAAACGGACGACGGCCAAACTTGTCGCTCATCAGGCCCATAACGGGCTGCACAAACAGCATACCCAGCATAATGGCGATGATAATCATCACGCCATGATCCTCCGAGTAGTGCAGGTTATGCGACAGGTAGCTCGGCATGTAAGTCAGCAGCATGTAGTACGTGACGTTGGTAGCAATCACCAGGCCAATACAGGCCAGCAGGCTTTTCCAGTGCTTAGTGGCGATCTCTTTGAACGAGACTTTCGGGCCATCGGCCAGGCCTTCACGGTCGCCCTGTTCCAGCTTATCTACGTGCTGCTGGAACGCTGGCGTCTCTTCCAGCGCGTGGCGCAGGTAAAGCCCGATGATGCCTAACGGCAGAGCAACGAAGAACGGAATACGCCAGCCCCACTCAAGGAAGTTTGCTTCGCCGATAATGGCTGAAATCAGCACCACCAGTCCCGCACCCAGAACGAACCCGGCGATAGAACCGAAGTCCAGCCAGCTACCCATAAAGCCGCGCTTACGGTCAGGAGAGTACTCAGCAACGAAGATCGATGCGCCGGTATACTCACCCCCGACCGAGAAGCCCTGTGCCATTTTACACAGCAGCAGCAGGATCGGCGCCCAGATACCAATTGAGGCATAGGAGGGAATTAAGCCGATACAGAAGGTACTGATCGACATAATGATGATGGTGATAGACAGGATTTTCTGGCGTCCGTACTTATCCCCCAGAGCGCCAAAGAACAAGCCACCTAATGGACGGATTAAGAAAGGAACGGAGAAGGTTGCTAAAGCGGCAATCATTTGTGTGCCGGGATCGGCGCCTGGGAAGAAAACTTGCCCCAGTGCATAGGCAACAAAGCCATAAACACCGAAATCGAACCACTCCATGGCATTGCCTAATGAGGCGGCGGTGATCGCCTTGCGTAATCTGGTATCGTCAATGATGGTAACGTCTTTTAACCCAATCGGCTTGACACGCTTCCTACGTAGCTTCATATAGAGCACCCTGTAATTTTCTGTTTTTCCTGGATAAATATCTCGCCGCTGTGGTCAGACCCGTGGTGTGATTGACCGCTCACGGGAGAAAACCAACTGCAAAATGCGCCATCGTCAGGCATTGGTATGAGCCAATACGGTACGGCAGCGCACTCTGCCAGCTATACAGTATATAGGCTCTTCGCAAGCTGACATAATTTCAGTAAGAAACCTCTTATCTGAGATGGCAAAAATCGGCGTTTCCACAGCGGTTCATTCTGCGAATTAGCACTGTGCTGGAGAATTAAATGTGAGGTGTCAGTCATCTGTAGATTAATAAGTTAAGCTTATCATTGGCTTGGTGGGAATAATCTTAAAAAATTCCTCTTTCTGCTCTTGATCGGCTGTCATCTATCAGTAATACTCGTCGCCGCCTTTTAGGGGGACGATGTGAGTCAGACCAAAAACAATAATTTCCAAAACCACTGGCTGATTATGTTGGACAGTGTTGAAGAAAATCTAAAGTATTATTGCCGTACTCACGTCTTATCCGATGGCGTTGCCAACGTGAACGGTGGCAAAACAGCGCAGACTAATGAGTGGCTTCACTGCGCCTCAAGCGTGGAAAATGTGCTGCAAACGTTGTCGCTGAACAGTGAAAATCTGGGTGAACAGGTCAAGGCACTGCGGGGAGAAGGGCTGGTATCCGGCCGGGCGTATCGTCTGATCCTGCGTTTCCAGTCATTAAGCGCGTTACTGGCTGAACGGACGGCCTCGGTGCAGGCCCGCGAACGGCATGCGGAATACCGCCAGCTGGCTGACCAGATTATGCCAACGCTGGCGCGCATTAATAAACGTGTGGCTGCCCGCCGCCAGATGCTGGATGCCTGCGGCGAGGGGGGGCAATTCGTGGCGTGCCCGGCGGACGATACCATAGACGTCGCGCTGCGCGCGGCGCAAAAGCGTCGTATTTAATCGACTCAGGGCTTGCTGCCATTGATATCGCGCTGCGCAATCCACTGCATCAGTTCCTCATTGCCCATCGGACGGGCATAGTAATAACCCTGAATGTACTCAACGCCGCGATTTTTCAGATATTCCAGCTGCATGTTACTTTCCACACCTTCTGCCACCACCTTCATCGCCAGCTTCTGCGCCAGCAGGATAATGGCATCCAGCACCGGCGTTTCGCCCTCAATCGATTCAATGGCGTTGACGAACCCCTTATCGATTTTCAGATAGTCGATCGGGAACGTTTGCAGATAGGTCAGTGAACAGTGCCCGGTACCGAAATCGTCGATAGCCACCTTCATCCCCTCACGACGCAGCTCCGACAGTTTTTTCCCGACCTCAATACCATCACGGATCAGGCTGCGTTCCGTCAGTTCCAGCGTAATGCAGGCGTTCAGATGGGCAATTTCGCGAGAGAAATGGCGCATATCGCTCACAAAGTCCGGGTGTTGCAGGTGTTCGGCAGCGAGGTTGATGCCCAGATTAAAACCGGGTGGAACCTGCCAGTCGGCACAGTCTTTGGCTACCAGCGTCAGCAGATGGCGGGTCAGCGGGATGATCATTCCTTCGTCTTCCGCGGCCGCGATAAAGATATCCGGGCGCACCCAGCTTCCGTCGGGGCGCTGCCAGCGCAGCAGCGATTCAGCCCCGGATAACTGCCCGGTCAGCTGGTTATAAACTGGCTGGTAATTCACCGTGAACTCATCATGGACAATGCCCCGGTGGATTTCGTCACGGAAGGAAGCCTTACGATTCAACCATTTATTGGTGATGACGACAAACAGCAGTGAAAGAATGATCGCCATCGGCAAGAAGGTGAACATTATCTGCCGCCAGCTTTGCAGTGCTTCAGCACGGGGGGCGGTGATGTTGATGGTAATCGGGTAACGGCTGGACTGGCTGGTATAGCTACTGGTGCCCAGAACACCCTGATAGATATACAAGGGTTTACCGCTGGAAATGCGGTAGCCACCGCCAAACTGCATGGTGATATGGTAGCCACGCTTAAGGCCGACGGCAGTCATAAAGTCGATCAGGTACTGACCATCAATGACAGCATAGGTGCCAAAGGTGGGGTCGGTTTCACGTATAAACACCACCGCAGGCCGATCTTTCACACCAAAGGTTCCCGCAACGGACCATGACCATGACGGCGCGCCTCCGACCGGGAGCGCGCCTCGGACCATTGTTTCCAGGGTTCCCCGGGTGGTGCCAAAAGAGGAGGAGCAATAAATCTCGTTACCCCGGGTCAGACCTACGGAACGGAAGTAAGGGTAAAGCGTGCCGAACTGCTGGAGCTGCAGACGAATATCCGAGCACTCACGGGGACGGAACTGCTGCAAGAGGTCGGTCATCTTCCACGCAAGATCGCTGACATTATCCGCCTGAGCAAGTAGCATAGAGGCCGTGAGCGTTTGCTGGTGGATCACCGTTTTACGGGCTTCAATAAAGGCAAAAATAAGACAGAGTACCAGTGGCAACAGCCCGGTAAGAGTCAGCCAGATATACTTTTTCTTCTTCGGCTTTGCGAGAGCTTGCAAGCGGTTCCCCTGTTAGCTGCCTGAATGGATCGCAGCGGCGGTAGATGATTGAAAAATGCCTTTTACTACCCGGTGGTTATCGGCGCACCGGGGCAATCACTAAATAAGTCCTTTTTGCTTGCGCTTATGCCTGATGTGACAGGCACACTGTGCATCAGCGTTATTATTATGCAAAAAGCGGTTGAATTCACCATCACTCATACTGAAATCTTTACCACTCCTCTTTCTTTTCCACCCGAACGGCTGGGCTTGCGGCGCGTATCCTTCTGACGTAGTTTATTTTTTTCACTACTCACGGAAGCCTGATAATGAAGATGAACGATATCCCTTTTGGCACCACGGACTGGTCAACGCTGACAGCAACGGAACATCCGGGAGAAACCGGTACGGCCTGGTGGCGGACTCAGCAGTTTGGTGAGGTTCGGGTGAGAAGGGTGGATTATACCGCCGGGTATCTGGCGGATCACTGGTGCAGCAAGGGGCATATTCTGCTGTGTCTGTCCGGTGAGCTACACACTGAGCTGGATGATGGCCGCGTGTTTACCCTGACGGCGGGGATGAGCTATCAGGTGGCGGATAACGCGGAAGCGCACCGTTCGTGGACCGACAGCGGTGCGCAGCTGTTTATTGTTGACTGATTTGTCTGCTTCACACGGCAGGTGCCTTGTTTGCACCTGCCTGAGATCGATATTATTCCGCGTTGAAGAAAATCTGTTTTAACGCTAACTCTACGCCGCGGATCTCCGCCAGCCCCTTCAGGCGACCAATCGCGGAATAACCCGGATTGGTTTTTTTATGCAGATCATCCAGCATCTGGTGTCCGTGGTCCGGGCGCAGCGGAATGGCGCGCTGGTTGCCCGCATGGCGGCGCTTCTGCTCCTCGGCCAGAATCACCTTAATCACGCCGACCATATCAACATCTCCCGCCAGGTGGGCGGCTTCGTGGAAGCTGTTCGGGTTCGCTTCGCGCTTCGTAGAACGCAGATGGGCAAAGTGAATTCGGTCGGCAAAGGTTTCCGCCATTTTTACCAGGTCGTTGTCGGCGCGTACGCCGTAAGAGCCGGTACAGAAGGTGAAACCGTTATGTACGCTGTCGACGGTCTCTTTCAGCCACTGCATATCGTCGATAGTGGACACAATGCGCGGCAGGCCGAGTATCGGACGCGGTGGATCGTCCGGGTGTACCGCCAGCACAATTCCGGCTTCTTTCGCCACCGGCACGATGGCACGCAAAAATTCGGCCATATGTTCACGCAACTGCGCTTTGTCGATGCCATCGTATTGGGATAACTGCGCCTGGAACTGTTCCAGCGTGTAACCCTCTTCTGCGCCCGGCAGCCCGGCGATAATGTTGCGCGTCAGGGTATCGATCGCTTCCTGGCTCATGGCGGCAAAACAGGCGGCGGCTTCGCGCTGTTCCTGCGCGTCATAATCCTGCTGCGCACCGGGGCGTTGCAGGATATGCAGCTCAAAGGCGGCAAAGGCAATATGGTCAAAGCGCAACGCTTTTGCCCCGTCCGGTAACGTCCAGCCGAGATCGGTACGCGTCCAGTCCAGCACCGGCATAAAGTTGTAGCACACGGTGTCGATGCCGCAGGCACCGAGATTGCGCAGTGATTGCTGATAGTTGGCGATGTACTTTTTGTAGTCGCCGCGCTGGGTTTTAATCGACTCGTGGATCGGCACACTTTCCACCACCGACCAGACTAACCCTTTCTCTGCCAGCAGAGCCTGACGAGCTTTGATCTCTTCCACCGGCCACACCTCGCCGTTAGCGATATGGTGCAGAGCGGTCACGATGCCCGTCGCACCCGCCTGGCGAGCATCATCCAGCGAAACCGGATCGTTAGGGCCGTACCAGCGCCATGTATGTTCCATACGTTCTCCTTTCGGGGCTATCTGCCTGCGATAACGCCCCTGATGTTGAATGATTTAGCTAATTAATCCGCAATCGGATCTTTCACGATAAAGAAATAAGCCAGTGCGCCTGCGAAGGTCACGCAGGAGCAGATCACCAGCGCCATATTGAACGAACCGGTGGTATCGACTACCCAGCCGGTGACAATCGGGGCGAATGAGGCACAGATAAAGCTACCGAAGTTTTGAATACTGCTGACCGAGGCCACCATGCGTGACGGTGCCATGACCTGTACCAGCCCCCAGGCGGACGTCCCGGCAAAGTGCACAAAGAACAGCGCCAGACTGATAAAACCGACGGCCATGGCGGTTGAGGTGGATTGCACCACTAACAGGGTACAGGCGGCGGAACAGACCAGGCCCAGGCAGATGAGCGCCTTGCGGGTTTTCGCCAGCGCATAGCCACGGCGTGCCAGACGGTCAGCAACGGTGCCATTCACCAGCATCCCTATCGAACCAAACAGAAAGGGAATGGCGGCGACCCAGCCAGTGCTGGTCAGGCTCAGACCGCGCTCGGCCTGTAAATAGCCTGGCAGCCAGGAGAGATACAGCCAGCCGGTGTAATTCACGCCGCTGAAGCCGAGGATCATTCCCCATACGGTGCGCTTCTTAAACAACGCGCCCCACTCTTTCAGCGATACGCGGGTTTTCTGTGACGGCGTGGAGCCTTGATCGAGGTACTGCTGCTCCTCCGGCGTCAGGGCAAAACGGTCGCGGTTGCGATACCAGGCATACCAGCAGAGAGCAATCGCTACCCCGGCCACACCGATAATCACAAACATCATGCGCCAGCCGAAGGCCAGCATTAGCGCCACGAGGATCGGCGGGGCGAACGCCTGACCAAAGGTAGTGGAGGAGTTAAAGATCCCCATCGGCAGGCCACGTTCACGAGCATTAAACCAGTCGTTGACGACTTTAACGCCGCTCGGCATAAACGGCGCTTCGCCTATCCCCAGACCAATACGCAGCATAATGAAGTGGCTGAAACTGTTGACTGCGCCAGCCATCGCCTGCATCACCGACCAGAACAGCAGGCCGCCGCCCAGCACGATACGCGGGCCGAAGCGGTCCAGCAGCAGGCCGCTGGGCAACTGGGAAATACCGTAAGAGAGAGAAAATGCCGAGAGCAGCACGCCAAACTCGGTGGCCGACAGGCCAAGATCGTTGCGGATCGCGGCATTAGCGATCGATAACGATCCGCGATCGAGGAAGTTAATGATCCCGGCGAGGAACAGCAGCGTCAGCGAAACGGTCTGTATCCGTTTGAGGCGGCTGGATTTTTGTAAGGGTGATTCAAAGGCTGAAACCGTCATCGGTGTTCCTTGTACGGCTCAACGGCCGTTTTCTTATCAGAAAGTCACAGGTTACATTGTCTGGCCCAGTGGTCAGGCCGCTGGACCAGAGCATAAATGCGAAGGGCCTGTGGGTTCCGTGATCGCGATCGCAGCATGAGCATCTTTCCCAATACGGGATCAGGTGGTGATGCCGGATACACCGTAGGGGCGAGGCATGCCTCGCCCGGCTGTGGGGCCTTGTGATAAGCTCTGCCATCATCTTTGCCGCCTGGAACGGGTATGGAATTACCAACACTGAAAGTCGAACGCCTTTACCGGCAGATTTCTAACCTGCTGATTGGCTGCATTAAAAAGGGACAGTTTCCCGCCGGTGCCATTTTGCCGCCGGAGCGTGAGTTAGCGAAGCAGCTGGGCGTCAGTCGTTCGTCGATTCGTGAGGCTCTGATTGCTCTGGAGATTACCGGCTGGGTGGAAATTCGCACCGGCAATGGCGTTTACGTGATGAATCCGCTGCCGCAAAGCGAAGATACACCGGTTGAAGAGGAGTTCAGCCTGAAGGCGCTGATCCAGGCTCGTCAAGTCTATGAAGCGATGACGGCTGAACTGGCGGCGCGCAACGGCAGTGACGATCAGCGTGCCGAATTGCAGGAGATCACCCAGGACCTCATCCAGTTACACGTTAATGATGAGAAATTCCTGCGGGAAGATAAGCGTTTCCATTTGCTGATCGCCGAGATGACCGGGAATGAAGTGCTGCGCGATATGATGGAATATCTGTGGAATAAACGTAAAAGCTCGCGCTTTGTGCGGCTGGAGAGCCACTACGCGGAGAGCGATTTCCCGCGTGAGATGAACCAGGATCATGAAGACATTGCCCGTGCCATCATCGCCCGGGATGCCGTTCAGGCACGGGCCTGCATGGAACGCCATTTACAGCATGTGTATGACCGATTGTTTATCGAATAACACGGATTGGCATATCGGCCAGTAGGGTTTTTGTAGGGGTCGGGCATGCCCGACACGTGAGGATTAAATTGATTTGCGCCCATTCCCCAACAGGATCGCCAGCTTGCCGCCGCCGGGGGTGGTTTCCATCAGAATTTTACAGACGCTGGTCAGTGGGACAGAGAGTAGCATTCCCACCGGGCCGAGCAGCCAGCCCCAGAATATCAGCGACAAGAACACCACCAGACTCGACAGCCCCAGCCCGCGTCCCATCACTCTGGGTTCCAGCAGATTGCCCAGCAGCATATGAATGGCGATAAACAGTGCCGCGACCAGCCCGGCTTCCAGCGGCGTGTTCAGCAACAGCGCCTGCAACACGGGGGGAATACCGGCAATCACGGGCCCGATATTCGGCACAAAGTTCAGCACGAAAGCGACCACACCCCACAGCAGCGCGAACTTCACCCCCAGGGCCAGCAGCGCCAGCCAGACCAGCACACCCGTTGCCAGACTGATCAGCGTTTTCAGTGCCAGATAGTGGGTGACCCCCTTCAGCGCCTTATGCATGCCGGCAATACGGATCTGCGGATTGACCAGCGCGTAACGTAGCTTGTACGGCAGATGATGAACCTCAAACAGCATAAAAATCACCGTCATCATCACCAGAACGATCTGCGCCATTGCCCCGGAAAACTGCCCCAGCATGGTGGTGGCGACATCCATCACTGCATTCGGGTCCAGCCGCTGTGCCAGCGACTCAGGGGAAATCATGATATGAAAACGGGCGGCAACGTGTTGCACCAGGGCCAGTTTTTGCTCCGCCTGCGCCTGAAGCTGTGGGTAGACTTCGCCAAACTCCTGCAATGACCCGGCAATCATGGCGATCAGCAGCGCCAGCCCAATCAGCACCACCACCACGACCAGGCTGATAGCAACACCACGGCGCATTTTTCGCCGCATCAGCCAGCTCACCAGCGGGTTCAGCACGATGGCGAAAAACAGCGCCATCAGGAACGGCACCACGATCTCTGCCGACAGCTTGATGCCGCCCAGAATTACCACCAGCGTAGCCAGTTTTAGCAAAATATTTTGCCCGATCTTCTCCTGCGGCAATGACTTCATTGCGTCTCCGTTTTGACAATATGCGCAGCAAGTGTAGCGGCTCTGGCGCGACAGCCATTCACTTTAGGAATGGTCGTGTTTTTCCGTTGGTAACGGGCGAGGCATGCCTCGCCCCTACGGCAATGAAGTTTTGTCGGGGTCGGGCACGCGGGTGTTTTGTAGGGGTCGGGCACGCCCGACCCGGTGACAATGGAAAGGTATGCAGGTGTTGGGTCGGGGTCGGGCACGCGGGTGTTTTGTAGGGGTCGGGCACGCCCGACCCGGTGACAATGGAAAGGTATGCAGGTGTTGGGTCGGGGTCGGGCACGTGGGTGTTTCGTAGGGGTCGGGCACGCCCGACCCGGATTTATCCGCGCTCGCGTCGTTGCAGGATCGCCAACGCAGTGAGCATCAACGCCAGCCCGGTGCCCATCGCAATGCTGGCCATCGCCATTCCCTGACCCACGGAACCCTGCTCGAACTGACGCCAGATAAAGACCGATACTGTCTGGGTGCCCGCCGGGGCCAGCAGCAGCGACGTCACCAGCTCGCGCGAGGCGATGGCAAACACCATCAGCATTGCGGCCAGCAGGCTGGGGAACACCAGCGGCAGCACGATATGGCGCAATGCTGCCCAGGCGCTGGCGCCGTGCACACGCGCTGCCGGCTCCAGGTTGCTGCCCAGTTGTTTGAGCGCGCTGCTGACATAGCGCACCGGCCAGGGCAGCAGCAGGCAACAGTAGGAGAGCAACAGGATAGGCCAGCTGTTATAGGGTGTCAGCGGCCAGAACGGCTGATTCCATAGCAGGATCAGCCCAACGCCGACCACCACGCCCGGCAGCGCGGCCGGGAGCAGAGACAACGCATCGATCAGCGCAGCACCGCGAATACGCCGTACCACCACCAGCCAGGCCGCCAGAAAACCTAACAACCCGGTGATCACTGCCGCGCCGAGCGCCAGGCCGAGGCTGGTGGAGAGCGCCGTCAGGGCATCACCCTGTAGCGCAAACAGCGCCGCGAAATGGCGTAGCGTCAGATTGCTGAGATGCATCCCGCCGGATAGCGTGGAAAGCAGTGACGTCAGCAGCATGGAGCTCATCGGGAGCACCACCATCAGTAACGCCATCAGGCAAAACAGCAGCAGCACCGGTGCGCGCCAGGCACCGAGCGAAATGCCGCTGTTCTGCGCGGGCTTGCCGTTAATACTGGTGACATCTTTGTTGCCGACCAGCTTCTTCTGCAAAGCGAACGCCGCCAGCGCCACCATCACCAGCAGCATGGAGAGCAGCGACGATCCCGGCAGGTCGATCGGCCAGTCTGCCAGGCGCTCCTCAATACCAACGGTCAACATCACAACCCCCGCACGTGAACCGAGCGCGGCGGGAACGCCATACTCCTCAATCGCCATAGTAAAGGCCAGCAGGATGCCGGCGGCCAGCGCAGGCAGCAGCATGGGTAGGGTAATGTGCCAGAAAGCCCGCCATGCGCTGGCGCCATGTACCCGTGCCACGATGGCCAGCTGCTGTCCGCTCGCCAGCAGACTGCGCGATACGGCAAAGTAGACCACCGGGAAAATATTCAGCGTCATCACCAGCGTAATGCCGCCCTGACTGAACAGTAGATCGTTGAGATCGAGACCGATCGCCTGATACAGATAGCCGTTATGTTGCAGCGCCAGCATCCAGCTGAGGGCAGAAATATAGGGTGGAGTCAGGAACGGGATCAGCAGCAGCAGATCCCAGATACGCGCCAGCGGCAAATGAAACAGCCCGCGCAGCGTGCCGAGAGGAATGCCGACCAGCGCACTGAGCAACGCTACGCTCAGGCCGGTTTTCAGCGTACCGCTGAGTAGCGCGGGCAACTGCGGATCGGCCAGCAGCGTCGGGATCGGGGTAAAGGCACCGGCCAGCGATCCCTGTGCCAGCGCGGGAAACAGCGCCTGTAGCAGAATAAACAACAGCGGCAGAGCGACCAGAATAAGCAGCAGCGCCACGGTCAGCAGCGGAAGTAAACGAGAGGTCATCGTGGGTTCCTGCGAGGCGACGCAGAGGCGCCGCCCGGGGAGAATTAAGGATGGCTGAACAGCGTGCCAAAGCGTTGCAGGACGGAGCCACGGTCGGCATTACCGCCGCTCTGGGCTGGCAGAATGTTCAGGTCACTGAGCAGTGGGCGTTTTGCGCCGACGTCAGAACGCGCGGGCATTAACCAGGCATCGGCCACTTTCTGTTGCCCCTCTTCCGACAGCACATAGTCGATAAAGGCTTTGGCATCCGCCGCGTGCTGCGTACTTTTCAGGATCATCATCGGACGTGGTGCGACCACCGTACCGCTGGCTGGGAAGATCACTTTGATCGCTTCACCCTCCTGAATGCTGTTATAGGAAACGTAATCCACTGCGCCAAAGACGGCGGCTTTTGCGCCCTGTAACACCGGGGTCAGCGCCTGAGCGTTAGGCCCGGCAATCACCATCCCGTTCATCTTCAACTGACTGAACAGCTGCCAGGCCCGGTCGCCCATGCTGTTTTGCAGGCCGATAAGCAGGTCAAGCGAGGCACCGGAGAGCGAGGGATCGGGGGTGGTTATGCGGTCTTTAAAGGCTGCACTGGTCAGGTCGTTCCACTCTTTCGGCTCCGGGGTGCCGCTTTTGGTATTCCAGACAATCCCCAGCGCTGAAATGCCCTGTGCCACATACGTATCGGTTTTGAACGCGGCGGGCACCTTTTCGGCATTCGGGCTTTGATAGGGCAGCAGCCACTCACGCTTCTCAAGCTCTTCGGCCGTATCCCAGGAGGCGGAGATCAGGATGTCGGCCTGCGGATTGGCCTGCTCGGCCTCCAGCCGTGCCATCACCTTGCCGGTGGTGGCCTGGAAAATATTGACCTTCACGCCGCTCTGTTTCTCAAAGCCCGCCGCGAGGCTCTTCGCCAGCGATCCCGGCCCCGCGGTGTAAACCGTCAGCGCCTGTGCGTCATTCATTATCATGCCGGAAGATAACAGCATCGCGAAAAGTGCTCCTTTTTTCATCGAGTTTAACAAGGTCATGCGAGTTCCCCAGAGAGTGACGTAACGGTTTGAAGTGCAGAAACGGACCCGGCAGACAGCCAGACGATACGGTCAGCCAGCATTTCGGCTTCGCTGCGATCGTGGGTGACATACACGGCAGTCGTTCCGAGCTGGCGCAACAGACTGGCCATCTCGCGACACAGAGATTCACGTAAATCGCGATCAAGATTGGAGAGCGGTTCATCGAACAGCAGAATCTTCGGTTCCGCAATAATCGCCCGTGCCAGCGCCACGCGCTGCTGCTGACCGCCGGAGAGATCGGCGGGTTTACGCCCGGCGAAATCCGCCAGCCCAACGCGTTGCAGGGCGGCCATCACCCGCTCATCGCGTTCGCGCGCAGCCACCCGGCGCATCAGCAGGGGAAAGGCAACGTTCTGCGCCACGCTCATATGCGGCCACAGGGCGTAATCCTGAAAGACCATGCCGATGTCGCGTTGTTCAGGGGGCAGGCAGTGGCCCGGGCTGGCAATCAGGCGTTCGCCAAATTGCAGCGTGCCCTGCTGCGGTTGCAGCAATCCAGCCAGCAGTTTCAGGATGGTACTTTTGCCGCAGCCGGAGGGGCCAAGCAGAGCGACAATGCTGCCCGGCTCGATATGAAGATCGAGATGGTTGAGCACCGTCTGCGTGCCGAAGGCATAGTGGATGCCCTCGAGTGTGACTGAGGTTGGAACATGCATCAGATTGTTATCCTCTTTGGGACTTTGTGCGGGGAAGTATAGGGAGGCTGTATGACGGATTTATGGCGGAAGAAATTCGAATTATTTAGGGTATAGTGGCATTTCATCCATTTTTCCCTGCGAGCAGGATTTTCATGTCTGAGCAGCCCGCCGGGGCCACGGCGCTAAGTGGCTTTCGCTTAAATCTGCGTATTTTCTCCGTAGTGATGTTCAATTTTGCCAGCTATATGACCATCGGTTTACCGCTGGCCGTGCTGCCCGGCTATGTCCACGATGTGATGGGCTATAGCGCCTTCTGGGCGGGACTGGTGATCAGCCTGCAATACTTCACCACGCTGTTAAGTCGTCCCCATGCCGGGCGCTATGCCGACCTGTGGGGCCCGAAAAAAGTGGTAATTGTTGGCCTGTGCGGCTGCTTTATCAGCGGGATTTGCTACCTGCTGGCGGGGTTGAGCAGTGGGCTGCCGTTGCTGAGCCTGCTGCTGCTGTGTGCTGGCAGGCTGATACTTGGCGTTGGGCAGAGCTTTGCCGGGACCGGTTCAACCCTGTGGGGTGTTGGGGTCGTAGGCTCGCTGCATATTGGCCGGGTGATTTCCTGGAACGGGATTTTCACCTACGGGGCGATGGCGATTGGCGCACCGCTTGGTGTGGCCATTTATCACTGGGGCGGCCTGATGCTGCTGGCGGAAATTATCACGGCGATTGCACTGGTGGGTATTCTTCTGGCGCTGCCACGAGCCCCGGTGAAAAGCAGTAAAGGCAAGCCACTGCCATTCCGCGCGGTGCTCGGCCGTATCTGGAGTTTTGGCCTGCTGCTGGCAATGGGATCGGTGGGTTTTGGCGTTATTGCGACCTTTATTACGCTGTTTTATCAGGATAAAGGCTGGGATGGCGCGGCCTTTGCGCTGACGCTGTTCAGCGTGGCCTTTGTGTGTACCCGACTGCTGTTTCCCAATGCCATTGCCCGCCACGGCGGGTTGAATGTGGCGCTGGTCTGTTTTGCGGTGGAAGCCATCGGCCTGTTTATGGTCTGGGGGGCGTGGGACCCGTGGCTGGCTCGTGTCGGTGCGCTGCTGACCGGGGCCGGATTCTCGCTGGTGTTCCCGGCGATTGGCGTGGTGGCGGTGAAAGTGGTGCCGCCGCAGAATCAGGGCAGTGCGCTGGCAACCTATACGGCGTTTATGGATCTGGCGCTGGGCATTACCGGGCCGCTGGCAGGGCTGGTGATGACCTACGCGGGTGTGCCGATTATCTATCTGCTGAGCGGGCTGCTGGTTTGTCTGGCGATGGTGGCCACGTTGCGGCTGAAAAAAGCGACCCCCGAAGGGGTCGTTGTCAAATGACACAGATAAGATGAAGATATTTGCCGCCTGTCGGGGCGGGCATGCCCGACCCCTACGACAGCGTGGGGTCCCGTAGGGGCGAGGCATGCCTCGCCCGTTGTTGGATCACCCTTGCAACAATGCAATGCTCTGGCGGATCTCACGTTCGATATCCGCCGCACTCCAGTTATCCATCACTGAAGCAAATGGCTCAAAAGCGTAAACACCTTTGTAGCCCAGTTCTTCAAGGCGCTGCACCTGCCAGACGCTTTTCAGCAGGTCATCACCACTCAGCATCAGACGCTCTTCATCAGTCAGCTCGTTCACCGGACGGCCATCAATAACGCCTGACAGATGCACCAGACCAATCTGGTCCACGTCAATGCCGTCGGCAAAGTCCTGCTCAGCGCCTTCATACAGATGGTGGTGGAAGGTATCCAGCACTATCTTGAACGGCATCCCCGCCTGTTGGATCAGCTGCTGCGCCTGACCTGCGGAGCGCAGTGAACTCACCGGGAAGCCCAGTGGCTCAACCAGGCCTTCCACGCCGTAGCGGGCAAATAACGGGGCCAGCGTGCTCAGTGCCTTCTGCGTATCTTCGGCTGAAATTTTTGTGCCATCATTAAGTGGGCACATGACCAACGCTTTTGCCCCAATGCCCTGTGCGTCTTTCAGCAGACTTTCGGCACGGGCCAGCAGGTCATCACTGATCTGGTTAAACGGATACAGTGCGTTGATGGTGACAATTTCCAGGCCATACTTTTCTGCCAGATCGCGAACCTGCTGGTGGCTCAGATTATCGGTGACGCTGCCGCCTTTCATATCGTTACGCAGTTCAACTTTATGCAGACCCAGCTTTTGCACCAGTTGGAAAAATGCCTCAATGCTGAGGGCTGGTGCAATTTTACGGTTAATACAAAAACGGGTTGGATCGATAGCCATCTGATGGCTCCTGTTGAGTAGGGTAGGAAGGTAAAAGGTTCGTTCAAGGTATCCCGCCAGCCATTTTTTGAGTGACCAGGCCAGTCGGTGATGCTGCACTGCTCATAAAAGAACATTTATTTCATATATAGTGAATAATGAAATTTAAATTTTTAGATCCGTCTCGCAAAATTTCACTCAACACCGGATGAAGCCAGCATAAATACAGAGTAATCCTGGCGTTTTAGTGGGGCCAAACGTGGCGTTATGTGACCGTGGTCCTGAAACGATTGCTCCGCGCACCGCCTGAGCTGAGGGCTTTTTTTACCCGGGTTCGTTCCTGAGGTGAAGCGACCGGGGTTCTCCCCCTGAAAAATGCGATCCAGGCCGCTAAAAACGAATTTTCTAAAGTGAAATATTTGAAAAATTTATTTCAATATTATACTGTCTCAACACGAATCAAGGTTTTGCCCGGCAAGGCAGCGGTATGACGTCAGACTGCCTGCGAGGGAAACTCATACTTCAAAGAGGCCAGCACATGACTATCGTAGGAAACTTTATTGGCGGTAAAACGTCTTTCAGCGCCAGCAACGAAACCATTCCGATTTACGATCCGGCAACCGGTAAGCCGGTGCGCGAACTGACGCAGAGCACCAGTGATGAAGTCGCCAATGCGATTGCCGTTGCGCATGAAGCATTCGATAGCTGGTCACGTACTTCTCCACTGCGCCGCGCCCGTATTCTGTTTAACTTTAAAGCACTGATGGAAGAGCATCGTGATGAGCTGGCTGAGTTGATCGTCAGTGAGCACGGTAAAGTCTGGTCAGATGCGCTGGGTGAACTGACCCGTGGTCTGGAAGTGGTGGAATTTGCCTGCGGTATTCCGCACCTGATCAAAGGTGAGAACTCTGCTGATGTCGGTACTGGCGTTGACAGTTACTCGCTGATGCAGCCACTGGGCGTTGTGGCCGGGATCACTCCGTTCAACTTCCCGGCGATGGTGCCACTGTGGATGTTCCCGATTGCGCTGGCCTGCGGTAATACCTTTGTGCTGAAGCCACCAGCACTTGACCCGTCAGCGTCCGTACGTATGGCTGAACTGCTGACCGAAGCGGGCCTGCCGGATGGTGTGTTCAACGTGATCCACAGCTCGAACGAAAATGCTGAACAGCTCTACAAAGATCCACGCGTTCAGGCGGTGAGCTTCGTCGGTTCATCCGGCGTGGCAGAGCACATCTACACCACCGCCAGCGCCCACGGTAAACGTGTGCAGGCCTTCGGCGCCGCGAAAAATCATGCGATCGTGATGCCGGATGCCGATCTGGATGCGACGGTGAATGCCATCATGGGCGGTGCGTTTGGCTCTGCCGGTGAACGCTGCATGGCACTGCCGGTTGTGGTTGCCGTGGGTGACGACACCGCAGACAAATTGATTGCTGCGCTGACTCCGCTGGTGAAAGCCCTGCGTGTTGGCCCTGGCATTCACAAAGGCAAAGACGAAAACGAAATGGGGCCGGTTGTTTCTGCTGCGCACCAGAAGAAAGTGCTGGGCTACATCGACAAAGGTGAAGCAGAAGGCGCGAAACTGGTGGTTGATGGTCGTGGCATTCAGGTTGAAGGCAATCCTGATGGCTACTACGTTGGCGGTACGCTGTTCGATAACGTCACCACGGATATGGTGATCTGGCGTGAAGAGATCTTCGGACCCGTACTGAGCATCGTTCGTGCACCTGACTACAAAACGGCACTGGACCTGGTGAACAGCCACGAATTCGGTAACGGCAGCGCCATCTTCACCAGCAATGGTCATACCGGTCGCGACTTCGTACGTGAAGTGCAGGCGGGCATGGTTGGCGTTAACGTACCGGTTCCGGTACCCATGGCCTTCCACAGCTTCGGCGGCTGGAAACGCTCCGTGTTTGGGGCACTGAATGTGCACGGGCCGGACGGTGTGCGCTTCTACACCCGCATGAAAACGGCCACCGTACGCTGGCCGAGCGGTCAGAAAACCGTATCTGAGTTCAGCATGCCTACGCTGGGATAATTGAATATGGGCGAGGTGCGCCTCGCCCCTGTGAACAGAGAGGCTGTATGTCATTGCTATCCAAAGTAAAACAGCCGGATGCGCAGGGCCGTATCCAGCACGTCACCCCGGAAAGCGCTGGCTGGCGCTATGTTGGTTTTGATGCATACCAGTTGAAGAAGGGCCAGACGCTGACGCTTGAGAGCGGCAGCAAAGAGCTGTGCCTGGTGCTGGTTGCAGGGCTTGCCTCCGTGAAAACGCGTCAGGCTGAGTTCCCGAACATCGGCAAACGTATGTCGCCGTTTGAACGCACTCCCCCTTACTCTGTGTATGTTCCGCACAATGAACAGGTTGTCGTGGTCGCGGAGTCTGACCTTGAGCTGGCGGTGTGCAGTGCACCGGCGACGGAAGGAAAATTGCCTGCACGTCTGATCGCGCCTGAAGATGTGGGGGTTGAGCAGCGTGGTAAAGGGAATAACAAACGCCTGGTACACAACATTCTGCCTGACGATAAGCCAGCGGACAGCTTGCTGGTGGTGGAAGTGTATACCGACGAAGGGAATACCAGTTCGTACCCAAGCCATAAACACGATCAGGAAGATTCACCTGATGAAACCTACCTGGAAGAAACGTATTACCATCGTTTCAACCCGGATCGCGGTTTCGCGATGCAGCGTGTTTATACCGACGACCGTTCGCTGGATGTCTGTATGGCGCCTTACAACCAGGATGTGGTCACCGTTCCGCGTGGTTATCATCCGATGTCGACCGTTGCAGGTTATGACAACTATTACCTGAACGTGATGGCCGGGCCGGTGCGACTGTGGAAATTTACCTGGGAGAAAGATCATGCCTGGGTGAACAGCGATGAGTATCCCCGCAAAGGATAATCCCGCATGGCCGATCGTTGCGGGTCAGGCATGCCTGACCCCTACGAAACCGCCCTTGACGTAGGGCGCGGTATGCCTCGCCCGATGGCGTAAGAAAAGGTTGATGTTAAAACGAGCGATAAAACGGGTGGCCCTCACAGGCTACCCGTTTTTTTATGGGCGGGGTTTATTCGGGTCGACGTTGGTCAGTGCCAGCGACACGGCCAGCGTCTGGGCCAGGCACAGCGAGGCGACCTGGGAACGGAAACCATCCACCTGCGCTTCACGCACCACAAAACAGACATCACTGAAGGCGGCGAGTGGGCTGACCTGGCTGTCGGTAATCGCGATCTGATGTGCACCACGTTTTGCGCCCAGTTCCACCAGCTCAACGGCTTCGCGTGCATACGGTGAGTAACTGATGGCAATCACCACGTCTTTCGGGTTCACCATGCTCAGCTGCTCGGCAAACATACCGCCCAGGCCGTCGATCAGAAACGCACGGCGCTCCAGATGACGCAGAGCGTAAGTCAGATACGACGCCACGCTGAATGAACGGCGTAAACCGATAACGTAAATGTTGTCAGCCTCATCCAGCATCTTCACCGCTTTTTCCAGCTGCTCAGGATTGACCTGCATCGCCAACTGTTGCAGCGCCTGCGAGTTGACCATGGTGAACACATTGAGGATTTCAGCCGGGCTTTCCGGGGCGCTGGCCGTTTCATCGGTGGCGGTCTGGCGGAACAAACGTGCGCGTTCGGTGTAGTTGACCGTCTCTTCCATCAGATGCTGGCGGAACACCTGCTTCATTTCATTGAAACCACTAAACCCAAAGGCATTTGAGAAGCGGATAAGCGTAGAGGGTGGGACATCAGCCTGCTGAGCGATAGAGGCAACGGTATCAAAGGCGATGCTGTTGCTGTTATCAAGAATATAGCGAGCCACCTGCTTCAGGCGTTTACTGAGAGTGTCGTAGCGGCGACGGATATCGTCCTGCAACAGAGAAAGTTGGGTCGGATTATTAGTCATTAACGGCTCGCAAAAAGTAAAATAGTGTTCTTCTGTGCGTTATTCTACCAGATGAACAAAAAATTTCACTTGATGACGAAAGCAGCGGCTTCTATTTCATCAGGGTTGGGAATCAGTTCACAAAATCGTAACCTTCTGCGTGCGCCGCGCAAAATAATAAATTCGTTTCAAAAAAAAAGGGTGACCCTGTACCAGGTCACCCTTATGGCCGTACCGTACATATACGGACGGCTGTACGGCGTTTTATTTCGCCGGACGCGCCTCACGCCAGTAGCCGATCAGCGTCAGGTAGTTACTTTTTACCTTCTCAATCAGTGCGGCATCATCCAGCTCACCCTGCAACCACTGACGTGATGGCTGGCCGAAGATGGTGCGACCCACGGCAAAGCCTTTCACCCACGGTGATTTCGCGGCGGCAGCAAAGCCTGCTTTCAGTTCAGCTTCCGGTGCATCCAGGCCCAGCAGCAGAATGCCACGGCAGTGTGGATCGTGCTTTTCAATCAGCGCGCTGATGGCTTCCCAGCTGGCGTGTGACAGCGGAGGCAGCTTCCACCAGTCAGGCTGAATGCCCAGGCTGTAGAAATGGGTGAGGATCTCCAGATAATATTTCTCATCTTTATCCGGGTTGCTCTCCGGCAGGATCACTTCCAGCAGCAGCTCATGACCAGACTTGTTACAGCCGTTCCACACATCGAGGATCAGCGCATCCTGTTCCTGACGCATCTCTGCGCTGTCTTTCGGATGATAGAAGGTCAGACATTTGACCACGTGCTCCTGCGGCCAGTCGATCAGCTGGGAACCGATGTTGCCGTGTTCCAGACGCAGCGGACGTGAGCTGGGTAATTCGATAGGGCGACCAATCCACCAGCCTTTACCGGTGATGGCATTCAGCGCGGGCTGACCATAAGTGGTGTCTGCCAGGATACCGCAGCGGCCATCGTCCAGACCGGCTTCTTTCGCCGCAGCCTGCGCGCCCTGTAACAGCAGCAGTTTCAGGTCGGGAATACGTGCATCACTGACGCCCGCTTCTGCTGCCATATCGGCCAGCTGTTTACGGTGGTCAAAGGCAAAAATGTTCAGTTCGTTCCACTGCTGCTTGCGGGTCGTCACGCGGTGCAGGTGGTTGAGGCGGCTGTCGAGATCCGGACGTTTCACGTCTTTGTCGCGGCTCAGGAAGTCGTCCAGCTCTTCTTTGGTCGGCATGGCCGGGGCGCAGCCATGGCGGGAAACAACCAGCGCGCCGCAGGCATTCGCGTAACGGCAAGCCTGCTCCCAGCTTTCATCGTTGAGCCAGCCGCGCAGCAGGCCAGACATAAAGGCATCGCCTGCACCGAGTACGTTCAGCACGTCAACGCGCACGCCGGTTTGCAGTTTGGTCTGTTCCCAGCTGTCCGGGATTTCGCCTTCAAAGACCACACAACCCAGCGGGCCACGTTTGCACACCAGCGTGGCTTTTGTTGCTTTACGCACATTTTTTAGCGCAGTCAGGCTGTCGGTGCTGCCACCCGCAATGTGGAACTCTTCTTCTGTTCCCACCACCAGATCGAAATAGTGCAGCACTTCCTGCAATTGCTGCGTGACACGCTCGGATTCCACAAAGCGGGTTTCGCCATCGCCCAGTGAGGTCAGGCCCCACAAAACCGGACGGTAGTCGATGTCCAGTGCGGTACGCAGACCATGACGACGTGCAATATCCAGCGCTTTCAGCACGGCGGCGCGGGTATCAGGATGCGACAGGTGCGTACCGGTGACGGCAACGGCACGCGAGGAGGCGATGTAATCTTCCTGGATATCATCCGGGACCAGGCCCATATCGGCGCAGTTATCGCGGTAGAACACCAGCGGGAAGGTTTCCTGATCTTTGATCCCGAGGATCACCAGTCCGGTCAGACGGGTTTTATCCGTAATCAGGCTCTGGGTATCACAGCCCACGCGTTGTAACTCTTCGCGCAGGAAGCGGCCCATGTGTTCATCACCGACACGTGCCAGCATGGCAGATTTCAGACCCTGAATCGCTGTGCCATAAGCAACATTGCCAGAGGAGCCACCAAGATACTTTGCAAAGGAGGTCTCATCTTCAAGGCGCGCACCGATTTGCTGGCCATAAAGGTCGACAGCGATGCGCCCGATACAAATCACATCGAGCGGCTTCTGTTGTGTACTCATACCTGTTGTTTCCTCTGTTTTTTACCCTGCCTCCTTGCCGTTTAACTGCCACGTCAATGATTGTGGGTAGTGCCGATGCTGTTGAGCGTTTCCAGCAGATCGGAGCCATCAGCCCGATCACATCCGGATCTAACATGTAGCGAAGTATGAGGAATAAAAATTCCAAATTCAATATGAAATGAAATTATTGCCCCAAAAGTGTGAGGTGGTTAAAACTCTTGCATCGTGGATTTCGCTACCCGATGGGGCAGTGGCGCTTCACGGCATTACAGAGATGTGAGCGGCCTCTCAACTTTCTTAACGCGCATCAGGGAACATATTGAAGTGAAACGATTTTTCTCTTTTGGGAGTAAAGGTATTGTTATCGTTTCATTTACCCGATGTAAATCACCCCATTTACCCCCGTTGCACCGCAGAATTTGATCTCACTCGCAAAATGAAATGTTTCTTCTGTAATTGTGTTTAGTGAAAAAAATATTTGTTTATAATCGGCTCACGTTTCACTTATAGCTGTCGCCGTTTTGATCCCAAGGCGACCACAAATGCGAACCTCGGTGGACCTTATGATGTGGCCACCGATACTGAAAGGAAGAGCAAATGGGCAAGATCAGATTAACCACAGCACAGGCTCTGGTCAGATTCCTGGACAACCAGTATCTGTCGGTAGACGGCGTTGAAACCAAATTTGTTAAAGGTATTTTCGCTATCTTCGGCCACGGTAACGTACTGGGCTTAGGCCAGGCGCTGGAACAGGATAGCGGCGATCTGGTGGTCTACCAGGGTCGTAATGAGCAGGGCATGGCGCATGCGGCTATCGGTTTTGCCAAACAGAAACTGCGCCGCGAAATTATCGCCTGTACCTCATCCGTCGGTCCGGGTGCCGCGAACATGGTGACAGCCGCCGCGACCGCGACCGCCAACCGTATTCCTTTGCTGCTGCTGCCTGGTGATGTGTTTGCCACCCGCCAGCCGGACCCGGTTCTGCAACAGATTGAGCAAAGTCACGATCTGAGCATCAGCACCAATGATGCTTTCCGCGCCGTCAGCAAATACTGGGACCGCGTCAGCCGTCCGGAGCAGCTGATGACCGCCTGTATTAATGCCATGCGTGTGTTGACCGATCCGGCCGACACGGGTGCGGTCACGATTTCACTGCCGCAGGATGTGCAGGGTGAAGCCTATGACTTCCCTGACTACTTCTTCCAGAAACGCGTCCACCGTCTGGAGCGTCGCCTGCCCACCGAAGGCCAACTGGCTGATGCAATCGCACTGATTGCCGGTAAGAAAAAACCGATGATCATCTGTGGCGGCGGGGTGAAATACTCCGGCGCGGGTGATGCACTGCGCGCCTTTGCTGAACGCTACAACATTCCCTTCGCTGAAACCCAGGCGGGCAAAGGCACCATCGTGTCTGACCATCCGCTGAACGTTGGCGGTGTGGGCGAAACAGGCTGCCTGGCGGCGAACCTGCTGGCAAAAGAAGCGGACCTGGTGATTGGTATCGGTACACGTTACACCGATTTCACTACCGCCTCGAAATGGATTTTCCAGAATCCGGACGTCAGCTACGTCAACATTAACGTCAGCAACTTTGATGCCTACAAGCTGGATGCTGTTCAGGTGGTGGCTGATGCGCAGGAAGCCCTGACCGCACTCGACAGCCGTCTGGCGGCAACCGGCTTCAGCAATGGCTGGGGCGAAAAAGTCTCACAGGCGCAGAGCAAACTGCTGAAAGAAACCCAGCGTGTTTATTCTTCCGTCTACAGCGGCACCGACTATGTGCCGGAAATTGATGATCATATGGATCGCGAAGCGGTATGGGCTGAGTTTAACCGTCTGACTGGCTCCTTCCTGACGCAGAGCAGCGTACTGGGTACGCTCAATGAGCGCCTCCCAAAGGATTCAGTGATTGTCGCGGCAGCGGGCAGTCTGCCGGGCGACCTGCAACGTATGTGGCGCACCAAAGATTACAACAGCTATCACGTCGAGTATGGCTATTCCTGTATGGGCTACGAGGTCAGCGCTTCACTGGGCGTTAAGCTGGCCGAGCCGCATCGTGAGGTCTTCACTCTGGTCGGTGATGGCTCCTTTATGATGCTGCACTCCGAATTGGTGACCTCGATCCAGGAAGGCGCGAAGATCAACGTGATCCTGCTGGATAACATGACTAACGGTTGTATTAACAACCTGCAGATGGAACACGGTATGGATAGCTTCACTACCGAGTTCCGTTTCCGTAATACCGACGGCGGCAAACTGAACGGCGGCTTTGTGCCGGTCGACTTCGCCGCTATCGCCGGTGGCTACGGCTGTAAAACCTATCGCGTCACCACCCTGGAGCAGTTGCAGGCGGCGCTGATTGATGCGCAGAAACAGACGGTATCAACGCTGATTGATATTAAAGTTCTGCCAAAAACCATGATCCACAAATACTTCAGCTGGTGGCGCGTAGGCGGTGCCCAGGTGTCCACATCAGAGCGCGTAGACGCCGTGGCCCAGATGCTGAACGAACATATCGACCAGGCGCGTGAATATTAATTATACCCTTCATTCTTCACGCTGCAGGTGCGTTGGCTGCGCCTGTTCACCCCAGTCACATAGTTATCTATGCTCCTGGGGATTCGCAGGCTTGCCGCCTTCCTGCAGCGAGAATTATTTTGGGTATAAACATTTGTTGTTTATTTAACGGGCATTTTTATTTCGCCCGCTCTTATCCCCCTACATGTAAGGACCTGTCATGACTTTAAAATTAGGTGTTATCGGAACGGGCGCTATCGGCCAGGAACATATCCGTCGTTGCAGTAAAGTGCTGCAGGGTGCGCAGGTGGTGGCGGTTTCAGATATCAACGTCGAGGGTGCCAAAGCGGCCCTGGCACGCATTGGTATTGAAGCGGAAGTGTTTGCCAACGGCCATGACGTGGTGAAATCACCGAACGTTGATGCGCTGCTGGTAACCTCCTGGGACCCGACTCACGAAGAGTTCACTCTGGCGGCGATTGAAGCCGGTAAGCCGGTATTCTGTGAAAAGCCACTGGCGATGAGCGCGGAAGGTTGCCGTCGCATCGTTGATGCCGAAATCCAATTTGGTAAACGTCTGGTGCAGGTTGGCTTTATGCGCCCCTACGATAGCGGCTATCGTGCGCTGAAAGAGGTGATCACCAAAGGCGAAATCGGTGAGCCGCTGATGCTGCACTGCGCGCACCGTAACCCCACCGTGCCGGAAAGCTATACCACCGATATGGCGATCACCAATACGCTGATCCACGAGCTGGATGTGCTGCGCTGGCTGACCGAAGATGATTACAAATCGGTACAGGTGGTGTTCCCACGTTCCACGTCGAAAACCCACGCTAAACTGCGTGATCCTCAGGTGGTGCTGTTTGAAACCCGTAAGGGCATTCGCATCGACGTGGAGATCTTCGTGAACTGTGCTTACGGTTATGACATTCAGTGTGAAGTGGTGGGTGAAGAAGGTATCGCCAAACTGCCAGAGCCGTCCGCCGTACAAATGCGTAAAGACGCCAAACTGTCTACGTCTATCCTGACCGACTGGAAAGACCGTTTCATTGATGCCTACGATGTTGAATTACAAGCATTTATTAACGACGCCACCGCAGGCAAGCTGACCGGGCCATCCGCCTGGGACGGCTATGCTGCTTCTGTCGCTGCCGATGCCTGCCTGAAAGCGCAGGAAAGCGGTGCGATTGAGCCGGTGGAACTGCCGCAGCGCCCGGCTTTCTACAATAACTGATCGTCAGGTTACAGGCCGGACGCGCTTAACCCCCGTCGATATGACGGGGGATCACCGTAAAACAGCGTACTGATTTATCACGGAGAGTCTGATGAAAATTGCCTTTGATGTAGATGTCATTCGAGATTTGGGCATCACAAAAATGGTTCACCAGGTGGCTGACTGGGGCTACAAATATATTGAGCAGTCCCCGCATCCGCAGATCAACCCGTTCTACAAACATCCAAAAGCCAGCCGCGAAATCATCACCGAGTACAAAAACGCGCTGCGTGAGACCGGGCTGGAAATCTCCTCTTATATCGTTGTGTACCGCTGGTCCGGTCCGGACGAAGCGCGCCGTCAGGCCGCCGTCAGAAACTGGAAACGCATGATAGAGATCGCGGTTGAAACCGGTGTGCAGGTGATTAATACCGAACTTTCTGGTAACCCGAACGAACCTGAAATCTGTGAAGAGATGTTCTATCGCTCAATGGAAGAGCTGCTGCCTATCGTCGAACGTGAAGGCATCCGCATCGAAATCCAGTCTCATCCATGGGATTTCTGTGAAGAGAGCAACGAAACCGCTGACATGGTGAAATCGTTCCGCAGTGAGAACGTCAAATATCTCTACAGCGTGCCGCACACCTTCTTCTACGACAAAGGGAAAGGGGATGTGAAAAGCATGCTGGAATATTCCGGTGTCGACCTGTCGCACGTGCTGATCGCGGACACCATGAATCACACCAAACACTGCCGCTATATTGTGAACCCGCCTGGCGTTGATGCCACGATTCACCAGCACGTGGGTGTGGGCGAAGGGGAAGTCGATTTCCAGACGCTGTTCCAGACGCTGCGCGATATGGACTTTGCTAACCGCACGTTCAAAGTCGGTGGTGAGTCAATTATTGCCTCTTCACTGTTCGGTTACCCGGAAAAAATGAATCGTCAGGCAGTGGAAACACGCGAACTGATCGAGCGTGAGCTGCTGAGAAAATAAAGCGGGGCGGCAATGGCCGCCCGGTGAACCTTTGAGGTAACACCATGAATAAAGATAACGTCAAACTGGCTATTGCACCGATCGGCTGGACCAACGATGACATGCCTGAGTTGGGTAGTGAGAATACCTTCCAGCAGATCGTCAGTGAAATGGCGCTGGCAGGTTTTACCGGCAGTGAAGTGGGCAGTAAGTACCCGCGCGATCCGGCCGTGCTGAAGCCGATGCTGGACATCCGTGGTATCGAGATCGTCAATGCCTGGTTCAGCACCTTCTTTGCTAACGGCGATAAAGCGAAAACTATTGATGAATTCATCAACCATCGTGATTTCCTGCATGCGATGGGGGCAAAAGTGATTGGCTGTTCAGAGCAGAGCCTGAGCATCCAGGGCACCACTAAAGCCGTGCTGGAAGAGAAACCTCACTTTACCGATGAGCAGTGGCGTCTGACGGTGGAAGGCTATAACGAGCTGGCGAAACTGGCGGCTGAGAAGGGCATGACCGTGGGTCTGCATCATCATATGGGCACCGGTATTCAGACCACTGCCGAGGTGGATCGCTTTATGGCCGAGACTAACGATGATGTTTATCTGCTGTTCGATACCGGCCACGCTTACTACTCTGAAGGATCCCAGGAAGCCATGCTGGCCATCCTGACGAAATACCTGCCGCGCATTAATCACGTGCACTTAAAAGACGTGCGTGATGAGGTTGTGGCGCAGGTGAAGAGTCAGAAGTTGTCATTCCTTGATGGCGTGAAGAAAGGCACCTTCACCGTTCCGGGTGATGGCGTGATTGATTTCGATCCGGTGTTTAAAATTCTCGATGATTTCGGCTACAAAGGCTGGATGGTGGTGGAAGCGGAGCAGGACCCTGCGCTGGCTAATCCGTTCGAGTATGCAGTTAAAGCGCGTAAGTATATTCGCGAACACGCCGGGCTGTAACGGCCAATAAAAAGCCCCCCGCACCAGAGATGCGGGGGGCTTTTTTTATGCCATCAGATTATTTCAGCTGAATGGTGCTGATAATGCTTTCCGCTTCGGTTTGTGCCTGCTGCTGGTTTTCCGCAGGCAGCGTGATCTGCAGTGTCAGCAGCTTGCCATCGACTTTACCCAGAACCACAGAAGACCATGAAGACTGGTTATTGGCAGAGATCACGGTGTCCAGTTGCTGTAACGGCTGGCCTTTCACGGTAATGGCTTTGTTGGTCACGACCTGAAGCTGTGCATCACGATTACGCTGCTGCGCTTCAAGACGACCTGCCAGCACATCCAGACCTTCGTTCGTGCTCTCACCATCAATCACGATGATCGCTTTCTGGCCTGACTCATCCGCATAGACGTGCATATTGTTCGCCTGAGTGCCGAGCTTGCCGCTCTTGTCAGACATGCCTGCCGGCAGGGTGAAGCTCAGTTTGCCATCCATCAGAGTGACATTCTGATTGGACTGACTGCTGCTGACGCCATTATCATCGGCGGCAGCTTTCTCATCTTTCTTGCCATCACAGGCAGCCAGTCCAGCTACCAGCAGCGCGATTCCGGCATATTTCAGTAAGTTACGCATCAGGGTTCCTTTCACATTGGTCGCGTAGAGATCAGGTGCTTATACAATCGTATTCAGCCTTCAAAAGCAACTTATACCCGTCGTACTTCACGCTGCAGCGGTGTTGGCTGCGGCTCGAATGACTTGGGGTATATAACGGCCTGAGTTCAAACCTCAGATTAACCGAAGTTGACGCGGGTGCTATTGGATTTCTCTGCTAATCGTTTCAGCGCGGCATTCAGCAGCACGCCGTAAGCTGGCAGGAAGAACACCATACAGATAAGCACTTTGAAGCTGTAATCCACCAGGGCGATCTCCACCCAGTGGGTGGCCATAAACAGGTCAGGACTTTTATAGAAGGCAATAAAGAAGAAAGCGAGGGTATCGCTGATATTGCCGAGGAACATCGCCGCCGCCGGTGCCATCCACCAGGCGGCTTTCTGGCGCAGGCGATTGAACACGTGGATATCGAGGATCTGGCCGAGCGCATAGGCCATAAAGCTGGCGCAGGCGATGCGGGCAACAAACAGATTCATCTCTTCCAGCGCTGCGAAGCCCTGCCATTCACCCTGATAAAACAGTGCTGAGATGGTGTAGGAGATAAACAGCGCCGGGATCATCACGGCAAGGATAATGCGTCGTGCCAGTGGGGCACCGAAAATCCGTACCGTCAGGTCAGTCGCCAGGAAGATAAATGGGAAGCTGAACGCGCCCCAGGTGGTGTGCAAACCAAAAATTGCCACCGGCAGCTGCACCAGATAGTTACTGGAGGTGATCACCAGCAAATGGAAAAGGGACAGCCAGACCAGCGCGTGGGTGCGCTGGCGCGTAGAAAAAGCGATCATTGTTGTCAGCCTTTTTAGATTGGGGTGAGGGAACCCATGAAAATTTGTCTGTGTTTCGCTCAGGCGAATTCGCGGCATATTACCGCTTTGACCTGCTAATGCAATGGTTAATTTTAACGCAAACGTTATCGTTGCAGGCAATCCTTGCACACGCACCGACTGGCGCTAAAATAGGCGCCGTCCGTTACATAATAACTGAGAATATCATGAGCGACCTTTTCGCCAACCCCGACCAGACCCTTGATGCGCTGGGCCTGCGCTGCCCGGAACCGGTGATGATGGTGCGCAAGACTGTGCGCCATATGCAAGACGGTGAAACCCTGTTGATTATCGCTGATGACCCGGCCACCACGCGCGATATCCCTGGTTTCTGCCGTTTTATGGAGCATACGCTGGTGGCTCAGAACACCGATGTTCTGCCGTATCAGTTTTTGCTGAAGAAAGGATTGTAAGGTGCGGGTCGGGCATGCCCGACCCCTGGGACAACCCGGCACTATCCCAGTGGGCGATGCATGCCCGACACCCGGGACAATCCGGTACGTTGCGCTATCCTGTCGTGGCGATGGATGCCTGGCCTCTGGTATACCCCCGGAACGTTGCATTACTCCGTAGGGGCGAGGCATGCCTCGCCCAACGTTTACCCCGCTATTTCTTTCGTAACAACCGCAGTGCGTTAGCGGTCACTAACGCTGTCGCCCCCGAGTCTGCCAATACCGCGAGCCACAGTCCCGTTATCCCCAGTAACGTCGTCACCAGGAACAGCCCTTTCAGCCCCAGCGCCAACGCCACATTCTGGCGGATATTGGTATGGGTTGCGCGCGACAGGCGGATCATCGCGGCCAGGCCATTGAGCCGGTTATGGGTCAGTGCGGCATCGGCGGTTTCCAGTGCGACATCACTGCCGCTGCCCATTGCAATACCGATGGTAGCGGCCTTCATCGCCGGAGCATCATTAATGCCGTCACCGACCATTGCTACCGGCTGCTGCTGATTAAGCTGGCTGACCGCCGCGACTTTATCTTCCGGTAACAGGCCTGCGCGGTAGTCAATATTCAGCTCAGCGGCGATGGCCGCCGCCGCGCGCGGATTATCGCCCGTCAGCATCACGGCCTGGATGCCCAATGACTTCAGCTCGTCCAGTGCAGCTTTGGCATCGGCACGCAGCGTATCGCGCAGCGCGATGATTCCCAGCAGCTGCTGGCCATCATGCATCAGCACCACGGTATTGCCCGCGTTTTCCAGGGTTTCCACGTTCTCACGCTGCGGTGCCAGCAACGCTTCAGGCAGTTTTGATGGTGCGCAGATGGAAAGTAAGCGATCACTCACAACGGCTTCCACGCCGCTGCCCGCCAGGGCGCGTTGTGATTCGGCTCCAGGGATGGTCAGCTGTCGGTCTGTTGCCGCCGCCACAATCGCCAGCGCCAGCGGGTGGGAGGAACTCTGTTCAATGGCGGCAGCCGTTGCCAGTAACTGATCCTCATCCAGTGCGGCCAGCGGCAGAATAGCGGTGACCTGCGGTTTGCCTTCGGTCAGGGTGCCGGTTTTGTCAAAAGCGATGGTACGTACGCTGCCCAGGTTTTCCAGCGCCGCACCGCCTTTAATTAATGCCCCCCGGCGTGCCGCAGCAGCCAGCCCGGAGGTAATCGCCGCCGGGGTGGAAATCACCAGCGCGCACGGGCAACCGATCAGCAGCAGTGTTAATCCTTTATAGATCCACGGTTGCCATTCAGCCCCCATAAACAGCGGCGGTACCAGTACTACTGCCAGCGACAGTGCAATAATGGCCGGGGTGTAGATACGGCTGAAGCGGTCGAGGAAACGTTCAATAGGCGCGCGCCGCTCTTCGGCTTCTTCAATCAGATGCAGAATGCGGTCAATGGCACTTTTACCGGGTTCGGACACTACTTCCAGCTGCACCAGTCGATCCACGCTCAGGCAACCAGCGGCGATGGTTTCATTTTTCTGGCGTTCAACCGGCACTGACTCCCCGGTGAGGGCACTTTCATCAAAGCTGGCAAAAGCACTGAGCAGTTTCGCATCGGTGGGCAGCCGCGCACCGGCGGCCACCTCAATGACATCTCCGGGGCGTAACGCGTTCACCGCCACGTTTTCACGCAGACCTGAACGCAGGCGTAGCGCTGTATCCGGCTTGAGTGCCATCAGCGCAGTCACACCTTTGCGTGCACGCCCGGCGGCAAAGGACTCCAGCCGCTCTCCCAGCATAAACAACAGCAGTACCATCGCCGCTTCTGCGGTAGCGCCGATAAACAGTGCGCCGAGAGCCGCAACGGTCATCAGGGTTTCAATGCTGAATGGCGACCCGCTGCGCATCAGACGCAGGGCGCTGCGGCCAATCGGCCAGACGCCAACCAGTGTGGTCAGGGTAAAGGCCAGCGTGCCTGCCGGATGATTCAGGCTACTCAGCAGTGCACTTATCGCCATCAGTACAGCCAGCAGAATCAGGTTCACATTCTCCTGCCAGAAACTCTGTTCAACTTTAGGTGCGGTGGGAGCATCGCTGCGCTGTAATTGAAAACCGGCGCGAGCCACTGCCCGTTCAACGTCATCACGGATATCGCTGCTGGCATCGACCCGCAGTTTTTCGCTGGAAAATACCACGCGCGCCATGGCTACCTGAGGAAGTTGTTTTACTGCGGTTTCTACCTTGCGTGCGCAGGCCGGGCAGTCCATCCCTGTCACCAGCCAGCTAAAGCTTAAAGCGCCAGTGGGCCTGTCGCCCTCATCATCGGGGTCGTTCCCCGAACTGCAGGCTGCATCTTCACAACAGGGGGCATCAACGCTGGCTGCGCTGACAGCGGTGATTTTTTGAATAACGGGGCGCGGGCGGGTGCTGCATCCGTGCTGTTGACTGGCGTGGTGGTGACCACAACCACATGAAGAGTGCTGGTGCATAACGCCTCCTGACAGGTATCGGCGGGCACCAATGCCCGTCGATACCCATCTTACACTCTGGAGTGGACTCCAGAGTCAAGCGCTATACCCGTCATACTTCGAGCCTCAGGTGCGTTGGCTGCACCCGCTCACTCCAGTCACATAGTTATCTATGCTGCTGGAGACTATGAGCCTCATCCGTGAGGCTCACCCTGCGGGCTTGCCGCGTTACTCGGCCTGGCCTCGCCCCAGGAGGGCAGCGCGTTGCGCGGTTCAAAAAGGCTAAAGCCTTTTAGTCCTGAAACTCGAATTATTTAGGGTATGGTACAAATTACAGCCACAGGGCGCGCACAATCATAAAGTGACCGCCGAAATAGCAGGCGGCGATAATCGCACTGTCAGCGCTAAAGCGGCGGCGATAATGGCTGACTAACCAGACGATGTTACCCAGCAGCAGCAATATTGCTCCGGCCATCAGGGTAAAGGCATCTTCGGACGGCAGAACAAAATAACGTTCCGTCGCCAGCCAGACCATCAGCAGTGCCATACCGAAAAAGGTGCAGATCGGCCAGCGCAGTTCTTCCAGACGGCTCCAGATCGTGGCGATTACCACGCCACCGACGATCAACAGCACTAATGGGATGGGCCAGAACACACTGAGCGTCATCTGGCTGGCGAAGTAGAGGGTATAAAGCAGGTGCGACAGGAAGAAAGCACCGATGGCATACAGCATACGTTTGGTGGGCAGTAACGTGAGCGCATCACCCACCAGTGTTGCCAGTACGCCCAGCAGAATCAGGTAATCAGTGGTTGCCAGCACCGGAGCCTGCCACGCCCAGGCCAGCAGCAGCAACATGGTGACGGGTTTAAATACCCAGCGTTGCCACTGTGGGCCACGATAGGAGGCATCAACATACAGCCAGCCGGAAAAAAGAACCGCAAGGAATGACCAAATCATAAATTGTCCCTGTTGTTATAGATGAAAGTGATGCAACTTCACTCAGTCTAGGTGAAGGGGGGGTGATGTGACAATGAGAGGTCTCCGGTTGTATCCTGTTGCGCACGCGATGCACATACTCACCTTTTTACCTTCAGGAGGATGAAGAAAACATGAAGCCCCCTCTGATCTTTTTTATCGTACTGGCCGTGATCGCCATCTTAGCAACCCGTCAATTTATTAAGCAGCGGCGTGAAGTGGCGGTTAATGATGCTTCGCCGGTACGGTCTCTGGTGGTGGAAGTGAAATCCAAGCGAGAATACCCGGCACCGAACCGCCGTTCACGCCAGCGCGAACATATTCCGGTAGAGGATATGCGTTATGAAGCCTGGTTCCACCCGTTAAACGGGGCAGGTGATTTTAAGCTGGAGTTAACTGCCGGGGACTATCATCAGATCGATAAGGGCAGTAAAGGTGAGCTGAAGGTCAAAGGTTCACGCTTTATCAGTTTTGTGCCTGAGACAGCACCCTGATGCGATGCCGGAAAATTATCTTTCCGGCACACAGACTCCGAACTTGATGAGGGAACGCGGTGGGTTACTGCTTAGGAAAATTCTTCTTTTGCCAGGCCAGCAGTTCAAATACCCCGAAGAAAAACACTTTAATCTGCATCAGGCCGCTCAGTTTTTCTGCGCCTTTCGGTTGAGTGGTGCGCATCAGCACCAGTTGCAGACCATGCATAATCACCATGAAAAACAGCGCCACGTTAACAAAGTACGTCAGCGGTTTCGGGAACGGGTGTACCACGTTAAGCAGTAAAAAGGCCCAGACGAACAGCATCAGCACGCGGCCTGCATTAATCAGCATTGGAAATCTCCTTGTCAACACGGTGACGAATATACAGGCGGTAGGCTACCTGTCCGGCAATTTTCTCGCGGTGAAGCTGCCAGTTTACCGGGACGGGCGGGATGCCGTGCTCCACTTCACTTTCAACATACACCAGCGCGCCATCGCTCAGCCAGCCGTTGCTCTCCAGTAACTGGGTGGTTTTCTCCAGCAGTCCCTGACGAAACGGTGGATCGATAAAGACCAGCTGATGTTCATCCCCTTTTTGCGCCAGAAATTGCAGGGTGTTGGTATTGACCACGCGTCCGCTCTTCGCTCCAAGGGTCGCGAGGTTTTTTTCCAGCTGCTGTGCCACCGGGCGCTCCAGCTCCAGCAATGTGGCGCTGGCAGCATGGCGTGACAGTGCTTCCAGACCGAGTGCACCGCTCCCCGCATAGCAGTCGAGGCATTTTGCCTGCTGAATATCAGCGGCCAGCCAGTTGAACAGGGTTTCGCGTACCCGGTCAGTGGTCGGGCGCAGGCCCGCGCTGTCGGGAACCGGCAGCTTACGACCGCGCCACTGCCCACCAATAATACGTATTTGTCCTGCTGCGCCGCTGCGGGGTTTCTTATTCATCTTGCTGAACTCTTAATAATTTGTTGCATAGTTTAACGGGCTAACCGGGCGGAGGAAACGTAAAAAGGGTGCTGTGATGCGCTTGGCAGAAAGTGTTAGACTAAGAGATTAATTAACAGATTAATTTTCGTACCGGAACCGGATCGGTTTTCCCGCGAGGAGTGTGGTTGCACCATGGCAAAGAATAAAAAACGTGGCTTTTTTTCCTGGCTTGGTCTGGGGCGCGAAGAACAGACGCCACAGGATGAAGTAAAAGAAACGTTATCACCGCAGCCCTCTGCCGATACGCCAGCGGAAGTGCCCCCTGCCGCTGACTCTGCCCCTGAAAACGCTCACAACGCCGAAGCCGAAGCGGCTGCCCGTGCTGAAGCCGAAGCGGCTGCCCGTGCCGAAGCCGAAGCGGCTGCCCGTGTCGAAGCCGAAGCGGCTGCCCGTGTCGAAGCCGAAGCGGCTGCCCGTGCCGAAGCCGAAGCGGCTGCCCGTGCCGAAGCCGAAGCGGCTGCCCGTGCTGAAGCCGAAGCGGCAGCCCGTGCTGAAGCCGAAGCGGCAGCCCGTGCTGAAGCCGAAGTGGCAGCCCGTGCTGAAGCCGAAGCGGCAGCCCGTGCTGAAGCCGAAGTGGCAGCCCGTGCTGAAGCCGAAGCGGCAGCCCGTGCCGAAGCCGAAGCGGCAGCCCGTGCTGAAGCCGAAGCGGCAGCCCGTGCTGAAGCCGAAGCGGCTGCCCGTGCTGAAGCCGAAGCGGCTGCCCTGGCCGCTGAGGTTATGGAAGAAGAACTTCAGCCAGTGGTGGAGCAAGTTCGCCCGACCAAAGAAGGTTTCTTTGCCCGTCTGAAGCGCAGCCTGGTCAAAACCCGTGAAAATCTGGGTTCTGGTTTCATCGGCCTGTTCCGTGGCAAAAAAATTGATGACGATTTGTTTGAAGAGCTGGAAGAGCAGCTGCTGATTGCAGATGTTGGCGTGGATACCACACGCCGCATTATTGCCAGCCTGACGGCGCAGGCGAGCCGTAAGCAGTTACGTGATGCCGAAGCGTTGTACGGCCTGCTGAAAAGCGAAATGGCTGAGATTCTTGCTAAGGTTGAAGCGCCGCTGGATGTTACGGGGAAAACGCCGTTTGTTATCCTGATGGTCGGCGTCAATGGTGTGGGTAAAACCACCACTATCGGCAAGCTGGCGCGTCAGTTCCAGGCTGAAGGTAAATCCGTAATGCTGGCCGCAGGCGATACTTTCCGTGCCGCTGCCGTTGAGCAGTTGCAGGTGTGGGGAGAACGAAACAATATTCCCGTCGTGGCGCAGCATACTGGCGCAGATTCCGCCTCAGTGATCTTCGATGCCATCCAGGCTGCGAAGGCGCGCCACGTTGACGTGTTGATCGCCGATACGGCCGGGCGTTTACAGAATAAATCGCACCTGATGGAAGAGCTGAAAAAAATCACCCGCGTGATGAAGAAGCTCGACGAGCAGGCGCCGCATGAGGTAATGCTGACAATCGATGCCAGCACCGGCCAGAATGCCATCAGCCAGACTAAACTGTTCCACGAGGCCGTCGGCCTGACCGGGATTACCCTGACCAAGCTTGACGGTACAGCGAAAGGTGGGGTGATCTTCTCGGTGGCAGATCAGTTCAACATTCCGATTCGCTACATCGGCGTTGGCGAAGGTATTGAAGATTTACGATCGTTTAAGGCTGACGATTTTATAGAGGCACTTTTTGCCCGAGAGGATTAAATTAGGATGATTCGCTTTGAAGAAGTCAGTAAGGCTTATCTCGGCGGTCGGCAAGCGCTGCAGGGGGTAGATTTTCATCTGCGTCCTGGCGAAATGGCGTTTCTGACCGGACATTCCGGGGCGGGGAAAAGTACCTTGCTGAAGCTGATCTGTGGCATTGAGCGCCCGAGTGCCGGGCATATCTGGTTTGGCGGCCACGACATCAGCCGTCTGAAAAGCCGTGAAGTCCCGTTTCTGCGCCGTCAGATCGGTATGATCTTCCAGGATCACCATCTGCTGATGGATCGCTCGGTGTATGACAACGTGGCGATCCCGCTGATTATCAGCGGGGCCAGCGGTGAAGATATTCGCCGTCGCGTTTCAGCCGCACTGGATAAAGTTGGCCTGCTCGATAAAGCAAAAAGCTTCCCGATTCAGCTGTCTGGCGGTGAACAACAGCGTGTGGGCATCGCCCGTGCGGTCGTCAACAAGCCCGCCGTTCTGCTGGCGGATGAACCAACCGGTAACCTCGATGAGGCATTATCAGAAGATATTCTGCGTCTGTTTGAAGAGTTCAACCGTGTGGGCGTCACCGTTCTGATGGCGACGCATGATATGGGACTGATTGGCAGCCGTCAGTATCGACTGATGACGCTAAACCAGGGACGTTTGCACGGAGGTCATCGTGGCGAATAAGCGCAATCCCCGCCCGGCAGCAGCCAAAGCGGTGAAGCAGAAGGTGCCATCTAAAAGCAAAGCGCTAAAAGGCGGATGGCAAGAGCAGTGGCGTTATGCAATGCATGGCTCACTCTCTGACATGTGGCGCCAGCCGCTGGCCACGTTGCTGACAGTAATGGTCATCGCCATTTCTCTGACGCTGCCCAGTGTCTGCTATATGGTCTGGAAAAATGTGAGTCAGGCGGCAGATCAGTGGTATCCCGCCCCGCAACTGACCGTTTATCTGAGCAAAACACTGGATAACGACGCCGCTGAAAATGTCGTGGCGCAGTTGAAAAAAGAAGAGGGCGTCGACAAGGTTAACTACCTGTCACGCGAAGAGGCGCTGGGCGAATTCCGTAACTGGTCTGGTTTTGGCGGTGCGATGGACATGCTGGAGCAGAACCCGCTGCCAGCGGTTGCGATCATTACGCCGAAGCTGAATTTCCAGAACTCATCCACCATGGATAGCCTGCGTGACCGCGTGTCAAAAGTGCAGGGTATTGATGAAGTGAAGATGGATGACAGCTGGTTTGCCCGCCTGGCGGCGCTGACCGGGCTGGTGGGACAGGTTGCATCAATGATTGGTATTCTGATGATTGTGGCTGTGTTCCTGGTGATTGGTAACAGCGTACGTCTCAGTATTTTTGCCCGGCGTGACACCATTAATGTGCAAAAGCTGATCGGTGCCACCGATGGTTTTATTCTGCGACCTTTCCTATACGGCGGCGCACTGTTGGGCTTCTGTGGTGCACTGTTGTCACTGGTGCTGTCTGAAGTGCTGGTGCTGCGGCTTGAGTCGGTGGTGGCTCAGGTGGCTTCTGTGTTTGGCACCACCTTCGGGTTGCACGGTCTGGCGTGGGATGAAAGCCTACTGCTGCTGCTGATTGCCGCAATGATTGGCTGGGTGGCCGCGTGGCTGGCAACGGTACAACATTTACGCCGATTTACGCCTCAGTAACCCCTTTACACGTTTTTTTGATATAATCTTCCTCTGCTGCGTGAGAGTTTACCGCAGAGGAAGTTCATCAACTTGTCACTTCCCCCTGCGATTCTGCTCCTTTCATGCGCCGCATATTATGTGTAAAACCTCCACTAATCTGATTGAACTTTTGGGTGGTTTTAGCATCATAGTAGGCAGATTTAGACCCAAAGCTTCGCACAGATTGCTTTCGATTTTTGTCGGCAATTCGCGTAGTGTAGTCAGCGCGTCAGGGACTGGCGCTGTCACCACGCTTAACACAGAGAGGATTTGAATGACCAAAGAAATGCAAACTTTAGCTATTGCTCCCTTAGGCAACCTGGATGCGTACATCCGGGCAGCTAATGCCTGGCCTATGCTGACGGCAGAAGAGGAAAAAGCGTTGGCTGAACAGCTGCATTACCAGGGCGATCTGGAAGCAGCTAAAACGCTGATCCTGTCTCACCTGCGCTTTGTCGTTCATGTTGCTCGTAACTATTCTGGTTATGGCCTGCCGCAGGCAGACTTGATCCAGGAAGGTAACATCGGCCTGATGAAAGCTGTGCGCCGTTTTAACCCGGAAGTAGGGGTGCGCCTGGTGTCCTTTGCTGTGCATTGGATCAAAGCCGAAATTCATGAATACGTTCTGCGTAACTGGCGTATTGTGAAAGTTGCCACCACCAAAGCACAACGTAAGCTGTTCTTTAACCTGCGTAAAGCTAAGCAGCGTTTGGGCTGGTTCAACCAGGAAGAAGTCGAAATGGTGGCGCGTGAACTGGGCGTCAGCAGCAAAGACGTGCTGGAAATGGAATCGCGCATGGCCGCGCAGGACATGACCTTTGACCCAACGCCGGACGACGAAGGCGAAGGGCGTTCAATGGCGCCGATGCTCTACCTGCAGGATAAGTCTTCCGACTTTGCGAATGGTATTGAGGAAGATAACTGGGACGATCACGCGGCGGATAAGCTGAGTGATGCGATGCTGGGGCTGGACGAACGCAGTCAGCATATTATCCGCGCCCGCTGGCTGGACGATGACAACAAAACCACCCTGCAGGAGCTGGCCGATCAGTACGGCGTTTCCGCAGAGCGTGTGCGTCAGCTTGAAAAGAACGCCATGAAGAAACTGCGTCTGGCGATTGAAGCATAGTCAATACCATGACAGCAGAGCGACCGGCATGTGGTCGCTATAAGGGCTGACCTTCTTTGAGGTCAGCCCTTTTTTATTTCAACCATTCACCGTTCTGCTGCTTAAATCCGCCCGCCTGCATAAAGGCGGCTATCACTTCAGGTGCCGACGTTCCGTCGATGCAGACCGACCAGTGGGCCACCTCTGGGTTTTGTGCCACTACCTCTTCCAGCAGATACAGCCCGACACCGCGCCTGCGTGTTACCTCCCGCACCTCCAACTGCGACAGCTTCCCCTGACCTGTGCGCACTTCCACTCTGACCGCCGCCAGCAGCCGATCGTTAAAGCGCGCAGCATAGAGTCGGAATTGATCATCCAACTGCGCTTCCAGAGCGTCGATATCAGCCTGTGGCCAGATTTTTTTTAAATCACTGCGATCCTGCTCTGAGCACTGTTGCAGGCGGATGATAGTCAGTTTCATCGGAATAACCCGTACGTGAGAAAGGCATATTGTAGCGAAGTTGACCATACTATAACGTGTTAGTTTTTGCGTACAAAAACGAGGCGATGTGTTGAGTCTCTGTCCTATATGCCGAGTAAATCATTGTTGATGATTTATCAGCCAGCATAAACTCCTGGGTATTCGGCTAAAATGCCACCGTTCGTGTTAGTGAATTGTCCTGTGGCTCCCGCTATTTACTGAATATGTCAGTTGATTTACAGCAGAATATTCCTGTTTAATAACCTGAAATTTAAAGCCTTATTCATAAAAAATGCCGGTAATCACTCTAACTCGTTCTTAGTTAAGCGTTTATCGCTGATTACATGGCACATAATAAATAGTAACCACAACAGATGGGGTAGTTCGGATGAAAATGAGTAAAGGTAGTGCGTTCCTGGCGGGCTGTGTTGCCCTGGCAATGAGCCATGCAGCAATGGCAAAAGACATCAAAGTGGCCATCGTGGGTGCGATGTCCGGCCCGGTGGCCCAGTATGGCGACATGCAGTGGACAGGTGCGCAGCAGGCCATTGCCGATATCAACGCTAAAGGCGGTGTTAACGGCGACAAACTGGTCGCAGTGAAGTATGACGACGTTTGCGATCCTAAGCAGGCGGTTGCAGTCGCCAACAAAGTGATTAACGACGGTATCCGTTACGTCATCGGCCACCTGTGCTCTTCTTCTACCCAGCCTGCTTCTGATATCTATGAAGATGAAGGCGTGCTGATGATTACCCCGGCAGCAACCGCACCAGACCTGACCAGCCGTGGCTATAAGCTGATTATGCGTACGACCGGTCTTGACTCTGACCAGGGTCCGACCGCCGCAAAATACATCCTGAGCGAGATTAAACCGCAGCGTATTGCCGTGGTTCACGATAAGCAGCAGTACGGTGAAGGCCTGGCGCGTTCCGTACAGGACAGCCTGAAAAAAGCGGGCGGCAACGTGGTGCTGTTTGAAGGTGTGACCGCAGGCGACAAAGATTTCTCTACGCTGGTGGCGCGTTTGAAGAAAGACAACGTCGACTTCGTCTATTTTGGCGGTTACCACCCGGAAATGGGTCAGATCCTGCGCCAGGCACGTGCGGCCGGTCTGAAAACCCAGTTTATGGGCCCGGAAGGTGTGGGTAACGCTTCCCTGTCGAACATCGCGGGTGCGGCTTCCGAAGGGATGCTGGTGACGCTGCCAAAACGTTATGACCAGGTGCCTGCCAACAAACCTATCGTTGATGCGCTGAAAGCGAAAAAAGAAGACTCTACAGGTCCATTCGTCTGGACAACCTACGCTGCCTTGCAGTCACTGGCCGCCGGTATGGAGCGCAGCAAGAGCGCAGAGCCGGAAGCTATCGTGAAAAACCTGAAAGAAGGCGCAGCAGTACCAACGGTGATGGGTGACCTCAACTGGGATGAGAAGGGCGATCTGAAAGGCTTCGAGTTTGGTGTATTCAAGTGGCACGCTGACGGCTCCTCCACTGCCGTGAAATAAACCAGGCTGCGGGTCAGGCGTGCCTGGCCCCTACGGAATAATGCAGATCCGTGGGGTAACCCGGTGAATCCCCGGAATAACGGGGATCCTTGGGGTAGCTCAGCGCATCCCCGTAGGGGCCGGGCATGCCCGGCCCTTTGTCGTTTTCATCCACCTGCACCCGCTGTGCAGGTGGATTCGTAAGGTATTAAGGTATGTCCGAGCAGTTTCTCTATTTCTTGCAGCAAATGTTCAACGGTGTGACGTTGGGCAGCACCTATGCGCTGATCGCCATTGGTTACACCATGGTGTACGGCATCATCGGCATGATTAACTTTGCCCACGGCGAAGTGTATATGATCGGTAGCTACGTCTCGTTCATCGTCATCGCCGCATTGATGATGATGGGGATTGATGCCAGCTGGCTGCTGATTGGCAGCGGCTTCGTTGTCGCCGTGGTGATCGCCTCCTGTTATGGCTGGAGCATTGAGCGCGTGGCGTATAAGCCAGTGCGATCGTCGAAGCGATTGATTGCCCTGATCTCCGCCATCGGGATGTCAATCTTCTTACAAAACTACGTCAGCCTGACCCAGGGCTCGCGCGATCTCGCGCTGCCAAGTCTGGTGACCGGACAGTGGACGATTGGCGAAAGCAATGGCTTTGCCGCGACCATTTCCACTATGCAGATCGTGATCTGGAGCGTGACGTTCCTCGCCATGCTGGCGCTGACGATATTTATCCGCTACTCACGTATGGGCCGTGCCTGTCGCGCCTGTGCTGAAGATCTGAAAATGGCCAGCCTGCTGGGCATTAACACCGACCGGGTGATCTCACTGACCTTCGTGATTGGTGCGGCAATGGCGGCGGTGGCCGGCGTGCTGCTGGGCCAGTTCTACGGCGTGATCAGCCCTTATATCGGTTTTATGGCCGGGATGAAAGCCTTCACCGCTGCCGTACTGGGTGGCATCGGGAGTATTCCTGGTGCGATGATTGGTGGTCTGATTCTGGGGATTGCAGAAGCCCTGACCTCGGCCTACCTCAGCACGGAATATAAAGATGTGGTGTCGTTCGCGCTGCTGATTGTGGTGCTGCTGGTGATGCCTACCGGTATTCTGGGTCGTCCGGAGGTTGAGAAAGTATGAAAAAGCTCAACCTGCTTAACGCCCTTGTCTCATCGCTGATGCTGTTGGTGTTGGCGGCATTCTTTATGGGCATGCGGCTGGATCTCGATGGCACCAAACTGGTGGTTAATAACGCGGGCAACGTGCGCTGGAACTGGATTGCGCTGGGCTGTGGTGTGGTGTTTTTGTTCCAGCTGCTGCGCCCGCTGGTGCAGAGCAGCCTGAAAAAAGTCTCCGGTCCGTCGCTGGTCCTGCCGGGGATTGATGGTTCAACCCCGAAGCAAAAACTGTTTCTGCTGGCTTTAATTGTTGCCGCCGCCGTGTGGCCGTTCCTGGTGTCACGCGGCACGGTGGATATCGCCACCCTGACGCTGATTTACGTCATGTTGGGCCTTGGTCTGAACGTGGTGGTGGGGCTGTCGGGGTTGCTGGTGCTGGGTTATGGCGGTTTTTATGCCATCGGTGCTTACACCTTTGCGCTGCTCAACCACTACTATGGCCTGGGGTTCTGGGAGAGCCTGCCGCTGGCAGGTCTGGTCGCTGCGGCGTTTGGTCTGCTGCTGGGCTTCCCGGTACTGCGTCTGCGCGGTGACTATCTGGCGATTGTTACCCTCGGTTTCGGTGAAATCGTGCGTATTCTGCTGCTGAACAATACAGAGATTACCGGTGGCCCGAACGGCATCAGCCAGATCCCGAAACCTTCTCTTTTTGGGCTGGAGTTTAACCGCAGCGCACGTGACGGCGGTTGGGATACGTTCCATAACTTCTTCGGCCTGAAGTATGACCCGAGCGACCGTATTATCTTCCTGTATATGGTGGCGCTGCTGCTGGTGGTGATCACGCTGTTTGTGATCAACCGTCTGCTGCGTATGCCACTGGGGCGCGCGTGGGAAGCCCTGCGTGAAGATGAGATTGCCTGCCGCTCGCTGGGCCTCAGCCCAACGCGCATCAAGCTGACCGCCTTCACCATCAGTGCGGCCTTTGCCGGTTTCGCTGGCTGCCTGTTTGCCGCCCGTCAGGGCTTTGTCAGCCCGGAATCCTTCACCTTTGCCGAGTCGGCGTTTGTGCTGGCGATCGTGGTACTGGGCGGCATGGGATCGCAGTTTGCAGTGATTCTTGCCGCGATCCTGCTGGTGGTGTCACGTGAACTGATGCGCGATCTTAACGAGTACAGCATGCTGGTGCTCGGTGGCTTAATGGTATTGATGATGATCTGGCGTCCACAGGGACTGTTGCCGATGAAGCGCCCGCATCTGAAGTTGAAAACGGCAGAAAAAGGAGACCAGGCATGACTCAGCCTCTGTTAGCCGTTAATGGCCTGATGATGCGTTTTGGTGGTTTGCTGGCCGTCAATAATGTGGAACTGGAGCTGCGCCCGCAGGAAATCGTCTCGCTTATCGGCCCGAATGGCGCCGGTAAAACCACAGTGTTTAACTGCCTGACGGGGTTCTATCGCCCGACGGGTGGCTCTATCACGCTGGGGGACAAGCAGCTTGCGGGTCTGCCTGGGCAGAAAATCGCACGCATGGGGATTGTCCGTACCTTCCAGCATGTGCGCCTGTTCCGCGAAATGACGGTCATTGAAAACCTGCTGGTTGCCCAGCATCAGCATCTGAAAAGCGGTGTGTTTTCTGGTCTGTTGAAAACGCCGGCCTTCCGTAAAGCGGAAAGCGAAGCGCTTGACCGCGCAGCGACCTGGCTGGACCGCGTCGGGTTGCTGGCGCTGGCTAACCGCCAGGCGGGTAACCTCGCTTACGGGCAGCAACGCCGTCTTGAGATCGCCCGCTGCATGGTGACGCGTCCGGAAATCCTGATGCTGGATGAACCGGCTGCCGGCCTGAACCCGAAAGAAACTCACGAGCTGGATGAGCTGATTGCGGAACTGCGCAACCAGCACAACGTTTCGGTACTGTTGATTGAACATGATATGAAACTGGTAATGGGTATTTCTGACCGTATTTACGTGGTCAACCAGGGAACGCCGCTGGCTAACGGTACGCCGGACGAGATCCGCAATAACCCGGACGTGATCCGTGCTTATCTGGGAGAAGCATAATATGAGTCAGGCTATGCTTTCCCTGAATAATATCAGTGCGCATTACGGCAAAATCCAGGCGTTGCACAATGTCAGTCTGCATATTAATCAGGGCGAAATTGTCACCCTGATTGGTGCGAACGGTGCGGGTAAAACCACCATTCTCGGGACGCTGTGCGGGGAACCGCGTGCCACCGAGGGGTCAATTACCTTCGACGGTAAAGACATTACCGACTGGCAGACGGCGCGTATTATGCGTGAGGCGATTGCCATTGTGCCGGAAGGGCGTCGCGTCTTCTCGCGTATGACGGTGGATGAGAATCTGGCAATGGGCGGTTTCTTTGCCGAGCGTCAGCAGTATCAGCAGCGCATCAAACGTGTGTATGAGCTGTTCCCCCGTCTTTATGAGCGCCGTGTACAGCGTGCCGGCACCATGTCTGGCGGTGAACAGCAGATGCTGGCCATTGGCCGTGCGCTGATGAGCCAGCCGCGTCTGTTGCTGCTGGACGAGCCATCGCTGGGCCTGGCCCCGATCATTATCCAGCAGATTTTCGACACCATCGAACAGCTGCGTCAGGAAGGCATGACGATTTTCCTCGTTGAACAGAATGCCAACCAGGCGCTGAAGCTGGCCGACCGGGGCTACGTGCTCGAAAACGGTCATGTGGTGCTGGAAGATACCGGGGCTGCGTTGTTGGCCAATGAAGCGGTACGTAGTGCGTATTTAGGCGGTTAATGTCCGGGGCGGGCATGCCAGTAAAACAGGGCGGGCATGCCCGACCCCTACGTTATCCGTTGGGGCGAGGCATGCCTCGCCCGATATCAATAATGCATCCCCGACCGTCACCTCGCTGTCACCTCACTGTCATAACTTCGTTATTTTTCTGTCATTTTCGCATGTCATGTTACCTCCCGACTCAAAGAATGCGCGATAACGCGCCTTACAACACCGGGTACAGGAAACCGACATGTCATCAATCGCCTTTCGTCATACCGCACTTAGCGTGGTACTGGGACTGACTCTTAGCGCCAATGCGCTGGCCGCCACTGAGATCCCATTCTGGCACTCAATGGAAGGTGCGCTGGGTGAAGAAGTTAACTCGCTGGCCACCCGCTTTAACGCAGAAAACCCTGACTATAAAATCGTGCCAACCTACAAAGGTAACTACGAGCAGAGCATGTCAGCGGGTATTGCTGCCATTCGTTCTGGCAAAGCCCCAGCGATTTTGCAGGTGTACGAAGTCGGTACGGCCACGATGATGGCATCGAAAGCGATTGTTCCGGTCAATGAAGTGTTTAAAAACGCGGGCATTGCGATGGATCCGAAGCAGTTTGTGCCCGCCGTGGCGGGCTATTACAGCGATTCCAAAGGCCAGCTGATCTCCCAGCCTTTTAACAGCTCTACCCCGGTGCTGTACTACAACAAAGACGCCTTTAAAAAAGCCGGCCTTGACCCAGAGCAGCCGCCAAAAACCTGGCAGGATCTGGCGAAATATACGGAAGCACTGCGTAAAGCGGGCATGACCTGTGGTTACGCCAGCGGCTGGCAGGGCTGGATCCAGATTGAGAACTTCAGCGCCTGGCATGGTCTGCCCGTTGCCACCAAAAACAACGGTTTTGACGGCACTGACTCGGTACTGGAATTCAACAAACCGACGCAGGTTCGCCACATTGCCCTGTTGGAAGAGATGAATAAGAAGGGTGATTTCACCTACTTCGGCCGTAAAGATGAATCCACCGCCAAGTTCTATAACGGCGACTGTGCCATCACCACCGCCTCTTCCGGCTCGCTGGCGGATATCCGTAGCCACGCCAAGTTCAACTACGGCGTAGGCATGATGCCGTACGATGCAACCGTGCCGAACGCGCCACAGAACGCCATCATCGGTGGGGCCAGCCTGTGGGTCATGAAAAACAAAGATGCAGAAACCTACAAAGGCGTCGCCAAGTTCATGCAGTTCCTGGCGAAACCAGAAATTGCTGCTGAATGGCACCAGAAAACCGGTTACCTGCCGATCACCACGGCCGCGTATGAGCTGACCAAACAGCAGGGTTTCTATGACAAGAATCCGGGTGCAGACATTGCGACGCGTCAGATGCTGAACAAAGATCCACTGCCGTTCACCAAAGGGATGCGTCTGGGCAATATGCCGCAGATCCGTACCGTGGTGGATGAGGAGCTGGAAAGCGTCTGGACGGGCAAGAAAACCCCGCAGGCGGCACTGGATAGCGCCGTTGAACGTGGTAATCAACTGCTGCGTCGTTTCGAACAACAGACCAAATAACGTAGACGCATGTAGGGGTGGATCCCCGATCCGCCCATCAGGGCCGACCAGAACAGCGGTCGGCCCCTGTGACGTTTTTCGCACGAGATAAACCTTTATGTCCCAACCTCGTCCCGTATTTCGCGCCAAAGCACTGCCCTACCTGCTGGTGCTGCCACAGCTGTTAATCACGATCATTTTCTTCCTCTGGCCCGCGGGCGAAGCCCTGTGGTACTCGGTCCAAAACGTCGATCCTTTCGGCATCTCCAGCACGTTTGTCGGACTGGAAAACTTTATTCGCCTGTTTAGCGACAGCTACTACCTTGATTCCTTCTGGACCACGCTGGTGTTCAGCGGTCTGGTCACCGTGATTGGTCTGGTGGTGTCACTGCTGTTTGCCGCGCTGGTCGACTACGTGCTGCGCCTTAAACGCTTTTATCAGACGCTGATGCTGCTGCCTTATGCGGTGGCTCCTGCGGTAGCGGCGGTGCTGTGGATGTTTCTGTTCAGCCCGGGCCTCGGTCTGATTACCCATTTCTTAGGGCTGCTGGGTTACAGCTGGAACCATGCGCAAAATAGCGGCCAGGCGATGTTCCTGGTCGTTTTGGCCTCGATCTGGCAGCAAATGAGCTACAACTTCCTGTTCTTCTTTGCCGCGTTGCAGTCTATTCCTAAATCCCTGGTAGAGGCGGCCGCGATTGACGGCGCAGGCCCGGTGCGGCGTTTCTTCAGCCTGTCGTTGCCGCTGATCGCCCCGGTGGGTTTCTTCCTGGTGGTCGTCAATCTGGTGTACGCCTTCTTTGATACCTTCCCGGTGATTGATGCCGCCACGGGCGGTGGCCCGGTACAGGCGACGACGACGCTGATTTATAAAATTTACCGTGAAGGCTTTGCCGGTCTGGATCTCTCCTCGTCCTCTGCGCAGTCCGTGGTGCTGATGGTGCTGGTGATTATTCTGACGGTGATTCAGTTCCGCTATGTCGAGAAGAAGGTGCGCTACCAATGATCGAAAACCGACGCGGGCTGGATATTTTCAGCCATACCCTGCTGGGCCTCGGTATCCTCACCGTGCTGTTCCCGCTGTATGTGGCGTTTATTGCCGCCACTCTCAGTACGGAACAGGTGTTTCAGGTGCCGATGCCGCTCATCCCCGGTACGCACCTGTGGGATAACATTTCCCGTATCTGGACCCACGGCGTGGGGCAAAACAGCGCGCCCTTCAGCACCATGCTGTTTAACAGCCTGATTATGGCGCTGGCGATCACCACCGGAAAAATTACCGTCTCCATGCTGTCGGCGTTTGCGCTGGTGTGGTTCCGCTTCCCGCTGCGTAACCTGTTTTTCTGGATGATTTTTATCACCCTGATGCTGCCGGTTGAGGTGCGTATTTTCCCGACGGTGGATGTGATAGCCGACCTCAATATGCTCGACAGCTACAGCGGGTTAACCCTGCCGCTGATGGCGTCGGCCACCGCCACGTTCCTGTTCCGTCAGTTCTTTATGACGCTGCCTGATGAACTGATGGAGGCTGCACGTATTGATGGTGCCAGCCCGATGCGCTTCTTCTGGGACATCGTACTGCCGCTGTCGAAAACCAATCTGGCAGCGCTGTTCGTCATCACCTTTATCTACGGCTGGAACCAGTACATGTGGCCGTTGCTGATTGTCAGCGACAGCAAACTGGGGACGGCAGTCGCGGGTATCCGCAGCATGATTGCCACCGGTGATGCGGCAACCCAATGGAACCTGGTGATGGCGGCGATGATCCTCACGCTGATCCCACCGGTAGTGATTGTTTTAGTGATGCAGCGCGCCTTTGTTCGCGGTCTGGTTGAGAGTGAGAAATAACGATGGCAGGTGTAAGACTTCAGGCAGTAACGAAATCCTACGATGGGATAAACCCGATTATTCAGCCGCTGGATGTCTCAATCCGCGACGGTGAGTTTATGGTGATGGTCGGGCCAAGCGGCTGTGGAAAATCGACACTGCTGCGCATGGTGGCCGGGCTGGAACGGGTGACCAGCGGAGATATCTATATTGATACCCGCCGTGTGACCGAAGAGGAGCCAAAAGATCGCGGTATCGCGATGGTATTCCAAAACTATGCACTCTACCCGCATATGAGCGTGGAAGAGAATATGGCCTGGGGCCTGAAAATTCGCGGTATGGGCAAAGAACAGATCCGCCAGCGCGTGCTGGAGGCGGCACGCAGCCTGGAGCTGGAGGCACTGCTGAAACGCCGCCCGCGTGAGCTGTCCGGTGGGCAGCGCCAGCGTGTGGCGATGGGGCGCGCCATTGTGCGGGAACCAGCGGTATTTCTGTTTGATGAACCGTTGTCTAACCTGGATGCCCGGCTGCGTGTGCAGATGCGTCTGGAGCTGCAGCAGCTGCATCGTCGTCTGAACACCACCAGTCTGTACGTGACCCATGACCAGGTAGAAGCGATGACGCTGGCGCAGCGGGTGATGGTGATGAATAAAGGCGTGCTGGAACAGCTCGGTACGCCGGTGGAAATTTATGAGCGCCCGGCCACGCGTTTTGTCGCCAGCTTTATTGGTTCCCCGGCGATGAACCTGTTGGAAGGGCAGGTGAATGCTGACGGTTCACGTTTTAATCTCAGCGACAGTATGGCGCTTCCCCTGAGCGTACCGATGGCAAAATGGGCCGATCGCGCATTGACGATGGGCGTTCGTCCGGAGCATATTGAACTCTCCTCCCGGCAGGACGGCGGCATTCCACTGGTGGTGGATACGCTGGAAATGCTGGGAGCGGATAACCTGGCACACGGCCGCTGGGGCAATAATAAACTGGTGGTGCGCCTGCCGCATTCGGTGCGACCGGAGATGGGCAGTACGCTGTGGCTGCATCTGCCGCCGCAGTCATTGCACTTCTTTGACCCTAATGGACAACGGATCGACTAATGAATAAGACCTGGCCATACCCGCCCATTGTTGCCCATCGCGGCGGCGGGAAACTGGCGCCGGAAAATACCCTGGCCGCTATCGATATCGGTGCGCAACTGGGACACCGGATGATTGAGTTTGATGCCAAACTGTCGCAGGACGGTGAAATTTTCCTGCTGCATGATGACACCCTTGACCGCACCAGCAACGGCTGGGGTGTGGCAGGGCAGTTGCCGTGGGACAAGCTGGTCCAGTTGGATGCCGGTAGCTGGTTTGGTAGTGCATTCACCGATGAGCGCCTGCCGCTGCTGGCTGATGTCGCGGCACGCTGTCGCCAGCATCGTCTGATGGCGAATATCGAAATTAAACCTACCACTGGTCTGGATGCAGAAACCGGGCGGGTTCTGGCGCTGGCGGCAAGGGTGATGTGGCAAGGGCAGGTGATGCCGCTGCTGTCATCGTTCTCGTATCATGCGCTGGAAGCGGCACAACAGGCGGCGCCGGAGTTGCCACGCGGGCTGCTGCTGGATGAGTGGGATGACAACTGGCAGACACTGACCACCACGTTGGACTGCGTGTCGATTCACCTGAATCATAAGCTGCTGGATAAGGCGCGCGTTGCACTGCTGAAACAGGCCGGGCTGCGTATTCTGGTGTATACGGTCAATAACCCGGATCGGGCGCGTGAGCTGTTGCAGTGGGGCGTGGATGCGATCTGCACCGACCGCATTGATGTGATTGGACCAGATTTCCGCTGAATAGCGGGTCGGGCATGCCCGACCCCTACGAATCGTGTGACCGATGGGGCATCGCGCTGTACGGTTTTATGTTGGTGCGAGGCATGCCCGACCCCTACGAATCGTGTGATTGATTGGGCATCGCGCTGTACGGTTTTATGTAGGTGCGAGGCATGCCCGACCCCTACAAATCGTGTGACCGATGGGGTATCGCGCTGTACGGTTTTATGTTGGTGCGAGGCATGTCTGACCCCTACGAATCGTGTGACTGATGGGGCATCGCGCTGTACGGTTTTATGTTGGTGCGAGGCATATCTGACCCCCTACGAATCGTGTGAACTGATGGGATTTATGTAGGGGCGAGGCATGCCTCGCCCTGAGCGTCAATTCTGTGGCAGCTGTTTCACCTGACCCTCTTTGGTGCGCTGGGCCGCACTGTCACGCTGCTCCTGCATTTTCCGCTGCAAATCCTGCTGCTGACGCTGTTGATCCTGCTGGAGTTTCAGCTTCTGCTGCGACTGCTGGTTCTGCATATTTTGCTGCAAACGCTGCGTGCTGGGATTGTAGCCCGGCTGTTGTGGGTTGCTGTTATTGCTGTTGTTGCTCAGCATGTTCGCCATACCGGTTAACGGCAAAATGGCGGCAAAGATAACTAACCATTTCATTTTCATTTTTATTCCTCCGTGTTACTGCCTTAAGTCTACTTCAGCCACAAGCCCTGCACGCCAGGAGTGTTCCTGATTTGCGTTAAAATTCGCCTTTCATCCATTTTTGTGCATATTTATCAAAGGCAAACATAACGTAAATATAATTAAAGGATGTAACAATGATGACACAAGCTACTCTGAAGCGCCTGTCGTGGTCGCTGTTAGCCGGGTTACTGGTGTGGCAGGGGGCAGGTGCTGCTCCCACTGCGCCGCCTGTTTCTTACGGGGTTGGGGCGGACACCTTCCATCCGGTGAAAGCGCAGCACGGTATGGTCGCTTCGGTGGATGCAACGGCGACAGAGGTTGGGGTGAAAATCCTCGAACAGGGCGGAAATGCGGTGGATGCGGCTATCGCCGTGGGTTATGCGCTGGCGGTGACGCATCCACAGGCAGGGAATCTCGGCGGCGGGGGTTTTATGCTGTTGCGCACCGCGTCCGGTAATACCACCTCGATTGATTTTCGCGAGATGGCTCCGGTACACGCCAGCCGCGATATGTTCCTGGATGCGGCGGGCAACGCCGACAGCAAAAAATCACTGACTTCCCATCTTGCCTCCGGCGTGCCGGGAACGGTGGCAGGATTTTCACTGGCCAGTCAGAAATATGGCACGCTGCCGCTGAGTACCTTAATCAAACCGGCACTTGAGCTGGCACGTAAAGGCATCGTGGTGAACGACTCGCTGGCGGATGACCTGAACGTTTACGGTAAAGAGGTGCTGGTAGGGCATGCGAACAGTAAAGCCATCTTCTTTAAAGCCGACGGTACGCCTTATCTCAAAGGCGAAAAGCTGGTGCAACGCAATCTGGCACGCAGCCTCGAACTGATTGCACAGCAGGGACCGGATGCCTTCTATAAAGGCAAAATTGCCGATGAGATCGCAGGCGAGATGCAGCAGCACGGTGGGCTTATCAGCAAAACGGACCTGGCGAACTACCGTGCGATCGAGCGCAAGCCGATCAGCGGCACCTACCGTGGCTATGAAGTCTTCTCGATGCCGCCACCCTCATCAGGCGGCATTCATATTGTGCAGATCCTCAATATTCTGGAAAACTTTGACCTAGCGAAGATGGGATTTGGCAGCGCAGATGCCATTCAGGTGATGGCGGAAGCAGAAAAATATGCCTATGCCGATCGCTCGGAATATCTGGGCGATCCGGATTTCGTCAAGGTGCCGTGGCAGGCGCTGACCAGCAAAGCCTATGCTAAATCGCTGGCGCAGCAGATTGATGTCGCCAAAGCGCGCCCTTCCGCGGAGATTAAACCCGGTAAGCTGGCCCCGTATGAAAGCAATCAGACCACGCACTTCTCGGTGGTGGATAAAGACGGCAATGCGGTAGCGGTTACCTACACGCTGAACACCAATTTCGGCAGCGGGATTGTCGCCGGTAACAGCGGCATTCTGCTGAATAATGAGATGGACGACTTCTCCGCGAAACCGGGAACGCCAAACGTTTACGGGCTGGTGGGAGGTGAAGCCAATGCGGTACAGCCTTACAAGCGCCCGCTCTCTTCCATGTCGCCGACCATTATCGCTAAAGACGGGAAAACCTGGCTGGTAACGGGCAGTCCGGGCGGGAGCCGCATCATCACGACTGTGCTGCAAATGGTCGTGAACAGCATTGATTTCGGAATGAACGTCGCCGAAGCCACCAACGCGCCGCGCTTCCATCATCAATGGTTACCGGATCAGCTACGTGTAGAGAAAGGCTTCAGCCCGGATACACTGAAACTGTTGAGCCAGAAAGGGCAGAATGTGAAGGTGATGTCTGCCATGGGCAGCACGCAGAGCATTATGCTGGGGCCGGACGGGATGCGTTACGGTGCGTCAGATCCGCGCACCATTGATGATTTAACCGCGGGGTATTGATGTGATGCGGGCCGACCAGGAAACAACAGGTCGGCCCGCGGAAAATCACGCCTGACGTTTCTGCACGTGCTCGCTTAACTGCTGATCAAAGTGCACTTCCGACCATCCCTCCTGTAATGCCTGCAACAGCAGCGCCTGCTGCGTCTGTGGCACCAGTCCGCCCAGCGGTGGATCGGTATCCAGATTGGTCGGGAACGAATAGCCCTCTGCCGCTGCGGCAATCACCGCATGACGCTGTTCTGTCTCCAGCTGGCGCTGACGCAGAGCGGGATAGAGGCTCAGCAGTACTTTGACGTGGTTGACCTTCTCCATGGTTTTGCCAAAGCTGGAAGAGACCTGGAGCAGGTTGGCCGTGCGGATATGATCTGCCGTGGTGTTATTACCTGCCGCATGGAACAGCGCCGGGTTGAAGAACAGCCCGTCGCCTTTTTGCAGCGGTAGCTGAATCGCATGCTGCTGGAAGTATTCAATAAATTTGGGCTGGCGCCAGGCCAGATACCCGCCCTCATACTGATGGGAAAAGGGCAGCAACTGGGTTGGGCCAGATTCCAGCGGCATATCCGTATGCGCTACCGCGCCTTGCAGGGTGAGATACTGCGACAGGATCTGTAAAGGCAGCGGGAAGCGGGCCACAACCTCATTACTCTGGAAACCCAGATGATAATCGCGGTGTGGCTGCTGTGCTTTACCGCCCGGCCGTACCTGATTCACCTGTGCGGTGATCTCATAGCCCGGCCCGACCCAGCTTTCGCAGATCAGCGCCAGCAGGGGATTTCCGTAGTAATCGATAAAGGCATCGGCATCGCGTTCTGCCACTTTTTGCAGGGCATTCCAGATGCGTCCATTGCTGCCCGCCCTGGCAAAATGATCGCCGCCGCCGGAGGCCGCCTCATCACGCAGGATCTCCTCAAACAACTGACTGCTGCGGTCGACGGCCGCCAGATCGCGGTACAGCCCTTTAACAACAAATACGCCAGGCCCGGATGAGAGCGCCCGATGCAGTTCACTGAGCACCGACTGGCGATCGTCACGGGCGGCATTGATCAGCGACTCAGCCTGATAAATCAAAACATTCCGTTGTGCGCCGTGCGCCAGCGGGTAATCCTGTTGATGCAGGGTCTGCTGTGATACGGTGGCGAAATCATCCAGCGAAAGCTGTGCTTCATTGAGATAGATTGCGTTCATAATCGGTCGCTCCTTACAGGGCCAGTATCTGCTGAGGCTGTGGTGCACCATCATCACCGCAGCCCACCACGTTCTGATCAAAGTCGATGACGGCACCGGTCATCATCCCGGACTCTTCAGAGAGTAAAAATGCCACGCCACGGGCCACTTCCCGGGGCTTCAACAGTCGGCCAAAGGGCTGCTCGCGTTCGGCTTTTTCCAGCCAGTCGTCGCTCGCCTGGTGATACTGCTTCTGGATGTCATCTTCGTGTGGTGTATCCATCCAGCCAATATTCAGGCCGTTAACGCGAATGCGGTTGCGCATGGCGCTGAAAGCAACGTTTTTCGTCAGCGTAACCAGTGCGCCTTTTGAGGCGGCATAGGTGGTGAGGAAGCTCTGGCCGCCGTGAGAGGTCATGGTGATAATATTGACGATGCTGCCTTCCACCTTGTTGGCAATCATCAGTTTGATCGCCGCCTGCATCAGAAAGAATGGCGCACGGACGTTGACGGCAAAGATGGCGTCAAAAAGTTCGGGGGTCGTATTGAGGATGGTGCCACGATCGGACATTCCGGCACAGTTCACCAGACCATGCAGCGTACCGAAGCGCGTTGCCGCTTCGGCAATCACCTGTTCGCAGGCTTGTGGGTCACTGATATCGGCGGCGACAAACCAGGCTTCACAGCCGAGTGCCCGTAACGCCTCTTCTTGAGCCGCCCCGGCCTTGCGGTTTCGGCCACAAAGGATCAGCCCGCGCGCGCCGCGTTCTGCCAGTAATCTTGCAACGGCAGCGCCCAGTCCCTGAGTGCTGCCCGTGACCACATAGACGTTACCGTGAAACTGCTGATTAATATTTAAGCTCATGATTAAACTGCCTTTATTGTTGATTTATGTAGGGTTGGTCGTCAGAGAAAATGGCTCCAGACCACCTTATCACTTACATTTCATTAACAATACGCACGAATCACCTCAAAAAAACCTCAAAAAAAGGTGTCAAATGTGAGTGTGACAGGGGGATGAGTGAGTTGGGTTCAATCCAGTGTTTTTTGCTTTTTCTCGACAATTAGCACGCTTAAATCTCGTTTTGTCCTCTTTTTAACGTAGATTGAAGAAACGTAAACGTCACAGGGCCCCCAATACTGGAACATGGGGCATCCACTACAAGGAAGGTTATGAAGTACTCTGCACTGACCATCATTTTTTCCGCTGCGCTACTGTCGGGATCATTATCGGCTCTGGCCGACCGCATTCCTGTCTCCGCCCCACAGGCCGTGTTAACGAGCCCCGTGCGGCCCGATGTTCTGATTGTGCCGGTGGCCATCAGCGGCAAGCAGTACCATTTCCTGCTGGATACGGGCATCAGTACGCTGGTGATTGATAATGCGCTGGCGAGTGAGCTGACGCATCGGCTCCCCGTTGACCAGGTGTCGGCGTTGCAACGGGCTATCCTGGCGGCAGGTCTTCAGACGCCGGGTGGGCCGCTGCCTGCAGATGCACTCCTGCTTTGGCAGCCGATGGCATTGGCTATTGGCGATCGCGTGTTGCCCGCCAGTGCCCCGTGGCAGGGGATGGATCTCAGTGCCTTTACTCAGGTGACCGGTGTGAAAATTGACGGGATTTTAGGCCAGGATATTTTTCGCCAGTTTGCGTGGCAGGTTGATAATCAACAGGGGCAGCTCAGCGTCTGGCAGCAAGCGCCCGGCACGCTGGATTACCCGGTGTGTGTTCCCTACCGCGATGCCTATGATTCCGGGCCTGAATTGTTGCTGGACTATCACAATCGCCCGGTCCATATGCGGGTTGATACCGGCGTTTATTACAGTTACATCGGTGATGAGCTGATTAAAGCAAGCCGCGAACGTCCTGAAAGCGCGGTGCTGACAGGCATCAATCAGCCCGTTCTGGGGCTAACTGGCCAGGCGGTAAGTGTTGGGTATTCACTGACAGGCTTAAGTTTTAATCAGATGCCGCTGGGTAAGCTGCTGGTACGTGAGAACAAACAGGGAGCATATGGTCTGGGGATGAACTTTCTGGCCCGCTTTGATAGCTATCTTTTCATGCCGAAAAAAATGCTGTTTTGTTATCGGGAGCAACACTTTACTCGCGACGAGCCTGAACCGCAGCGCATCCTTTCCGTTCGTTATTACGCACATCGGGTTGAGTTCTTTTCTCATTCCCCGACCGCACTGGCCCGCTTTGGTCTGCAAAATGGGGATGTGCTGGTGGAAGTTAACGGCAGTAAAGTCCTGCCTGAAGGCCTTCATCAACTCCGTATTGCCCTGGCGGACACTCCGGCAGGGCAATTAGTGCTCAAGATTGAGCGTCGCGGTAAAATGAAAACGATCAGGATTTGATGATGCAGGGGAGGGCTCATACTGGGCTCATCCCCGCAAGATAGTGCTCGCTTTGGCACCACGCCAGTTATGACCGGAAGCGCGCCATGTAGAGGGCATCAACCTGCTGGCCATTGCGTACTGCATAACGCCGGGCGCAGCCTTCAGTTTCAAAACCAAATTGTTCATACAATGCGATAGCGGCATGGTTGTCGGCAAAGACCGTGAGTTCGATACGCTCAACGTTCAGCCAGTTATCACAGAGATCGATGATCGTACGCATCATCGCTTTCGCCACACCCTGGCCGCGATAACGGACATCGACCCCGAGGCCAAACGTGGCGGTATGACGGCGGCGGGCGCGATTGTTGACCTCCAGCGTGACCTGGCCAGCCACTTCATCACCCCTGCAGGCCACCAGCATTTGCATGCCATCCGGCACAGAGGCGATGCGTTCCTGCCACTTTTTTAGCGAGGGATGGGGGAGCTGTAGTGTATCGGCATAGGTTTCCGGCTGGCTGTACAACTGATAAATGGCAGTGGCATCTTCCGCAAGCACATGTCGAACAATAATCTCACTCATTTTCCCTCTCCGTAGATTGTATAATCCTCTTTAAAATCAGGGTTTTTTATCGCAATATCAAGCAAAAAATAATCAGGAAATGGCTTTACAAGTGCGAATGATAATGATTATTATTGTCATGCGTTTTCAGGAAAGCCTCTGGCACAGACTGAGAAGGCACGACATTGCTCACATTGCTTCAGTATTTCTTAGCCAGCTCGGGTGCTGGCTTTTTTTTTGCCTGTCTTCCGCCGCACATCTGCAATTCTCCTGTTTCTTTCTGCGCATTTATATCGAATATTTTGAACAGAGAAGACAATTTTATCCGCTATCATCCACAGCGCTACAGGTCCAGACTGTGTCAAAACGTTGAGGAGAATTGAATATGATTTACTTACGCAAAGCACAAGATCGTGGTCATGCAAATCATGGCTGGCTGGACAGTTACCACACCTTCTCTTTTGCCGATTACTACGATGCCAATTTTATGGGCTTCTCGGCACTGCGAGTGATTAACGAAGATGTGATTGATGGTGGTCAGGGATTTGGTACGCATCCTCATAAAGATATGGAAATCCTGACTTACGTGCTGTCCGGTACGGTTGAACACAAAGACAGCATGGGCAACAAAGAGCAGATCCCGGCGGGTGAATTCCAGATTATGAGCGCCGGTACCGGGGTCCGTCACTCTGAGTACAACGCCAGCAAAGATGTACCGCTGCATCTGTACCAGATCTGGATCATCCCGGAAAAAACCGGTCTTGAGCCACGTTACGCGCAGCGCCGCTTCGACGATGTGCAGGGACGCCAGCTGGTGCTGTCACCGGATGCCCGTGAGGGTTCGCTGAAGGTGTTCCAGGATATGACGCTGTCCCGTTGGGCGCTGAAATCCGCTGAGCAGGGTAGCGTAGAGGTGGAAGAGGGTCGTCGTATCTGGATCCAGGTGGTGAAAGGGGCGGTTACCGTCAACGGTGAAGCGGCAACAACGTCTGACGCGTTTGCCATCTGGGATGAAAAATCCCTGGCGATTGTTGCCAGCAGCGATGCCGAAATCCTGTTGTTCGACCTGCCACCGGTCTAAGTGTTCTCCCTGTCACATTTTGGGTGCGGTTTACCGCACCCTTCCTCTTTTTTATCCCTATCTTTGTTACACTCAGCTCAACTCGTTCCTATTCGTTGAAGCCAGATGAAGAAAAAAAGACCGGTACTACAGGATGTTGCCGATCGCGTAGGCATCACTAAAATGACCGTTAGCCGCTATCTGCGTCATCCCGATCAGGTTTCTGCCGCGTTGCAGGGCAAGATCGCTGCCGCGCTGGATGAGCTGGGTTATATCCCTAATCGCGCCCCCGATATGCTCTCTAATGCCACCAGTCGGGCGATTGGCGTATTACTTCCCTCATTGACTAACCAGGTCTTTGCCGATGTATTGCGCGGCATTGAAGCGGTGACCGATGCAGCGGGTTACCAGACGCTGCTGGGGCATTTTGGCTACAGCGCTGAAAAAGAAGAGCTACAGCTGCGCTCGCTGCTGGGCTGGAACATTGATGGCCTGATCCTCACCGAACGCACCCATACTGCTGCCAGCCTGCGCATGATTGAAACCGCCGGCATCCCGGTGATTGAGATGATGGACTGCATCTCGCCGTGCCTCGATATGGCGGTCGGGTTTGATAATGTCGAAGCGGCCCGCCAGATGACCCATGCCATTTTGCAAAAAGGCCATCGTCATACGGTGTATCTCGGCGCACGCCTGGATGAACGCACCCTGCAAAAAGAGCAGGGCTATCGCCTGGCGATGCAGGAAGCCGGGCTGGAGCCTCGCTGCGTGATGATGGAAGCGGCATCGTCGTTTTCCGCCGGTGCGATGCTGATGTGCGAAGCGCAGAAGCGCTATCCGCAGACTGACAGCCTGTTTTGTACCAATGACGACCTGGCGGTCGGTGCAATGTTTGAGTGCCAGCGTCAGGGGCTGCAAGTGCCGCAACAGATGGCGATTGCCGGTTTCCACGGCCACGATATTGCTCATGTGGTTAACCCGTCGCTGGCGACGGTGCAGACGCCGCGTGAGCGTATGGGGCATGAATCTGCAGCGCTGTTGCTGGCGCGTATTCGCGGTGAAAACGTGGATACGGCACCGGTGGATGTCGGCTTTACGATTCTGGCGGGCGGGAGTATTTAATACAGGTCGGGCCTGCCCGACCCCTACGCCTCCATCGACTTACCCCTTTGTGCCTCTCTCCGTCTGAATCTGTCATTTTTTTGAACCACCTCACATTTACCAGCTTTTTCCGCCGTGGCTGTTGCCATACTCACTGCACATCCAGACAATGTTACCGATAACAAATAACCGAACACATCTGCTACCTCTCTGCCGGAGCCAAAACAATGACCACTCATTCATCGCCTAATCACGTCTTCGTACTGATGGGTGTATCCGGAAGCGGCAAATCTGCCGTTGCCAATGCCGTTGCGCATCAACTGAAGGCGGCCTTCCTCGATGGTGATTTTCTGCACCCACGCGCCAACATTGAAAAAATGTCTGAAGGCCATCCACTGAATGATGACGATCGTCGTCCGTGGCTGGAGTCGATCAACGATGCGGCATTCGCCATGCAGCGCACCAACGATGTGTCACTGATTGTTTGTTCGGCACTGAAAAAAAGTTATCGCGATATTCTGCGCAAAGGTAACAGCAACCTCTCATTCGTCTATCTGAAGGGTGACTTCGATACCATTGAGTCGCGTTTGCGTGCACGCAAGGGGCACTTCTTCAAACCGCAGATGCTGGTGACACAATTTGCCACGCTGGAAGAGCCGGGCAGCGATGAAGATGATGTGCTGGTCGTCGATATTAATCAGTCACTTGATGACGTTGTTGCGGCAACACTCAAAACCATTGACGGTGCGACAGAAAAAAATAAGTAGGGTGTAATGAGTACTGCAACACTGGTGTTAACGGCGGCGGGCTCGGTTTTGCTGCTGCTGTTTTTAGTGATGAAGGCAAGGATGCACGCCTTTGTGGCGCTGATGTTAGTGTCTATTGGCGCAGGTCTGTTCTCCGGGATGCCGCTGGATAAAATTGCCACCACGATGGAAAAGGGCATGGGCGGTACGCTCGGCTTCCTCGCCATCGTGGTTGCGCTGGGCGCGATGTTTGGCAAAATTCTGCATGAAACGGGCGCGGTCGATCAGATCGCCATCCGTATGTTGAAAACCTTTGGTGAAAGCCGTGCCCATTATGCGATGGGGATTGCCGGGCTGATTTGTGCCCTGCCGCTGTTCTTTGAGGTGGCCGTGGTGCTGTTAATCAGCATTGCCTTTGCGGTTGCGCGCCGTACCGGCGATAACCTGGTGAAGCTGGTTATCCCGCTGTTTGCCGGGGTGGCCGCTGCGGCGGCGTTTCTGCTGCCCGGGCCAGCGCCGATGCTGCTGGCTTCGCAGATGCATGCTGATTTCGGTTGGATGATTCTGTTGGGCCTGTGTGCCGCCATTCCGGGAATGCTGATTGCCGGACCGCTGTTTGGCCGTTTCATCAGCCAGCATGTGACTTTTGGTATCCCCGCGGAAGGCGATCATCCTGAATTTGATGAGAGCAAACTGCCCTCGTTTGGCTTCAGTCTGTCGCTGATCCTGTTTCCCCTGCTGCTGGTGGGGCTGAAAACTGTTGGCGCCCGCTTTACCACGCCTGGCTCTACGCTGTACGAGTGGCTGGAGTTTATCGGTCATCCGTTTACCGCCATCCTGCTCGCCTGCCTGGTGGCGATTTATGGTCTGGCATACCGTCAGGGCATGGATAAAGAGCGCGTGATGGAGATTTGCGGTGCGGCGTTACAGCCTGCGGGGATTATCCTGTTGGTGATTGGTGCCGGGGGCGTGTTCAAACAGGTACTGGTGGATTCCGGTGTGGGTCCGGCGCTGGGTAATGCGCTGACCGGGGCCGGTTTGCCGGTGGCGTTGGCCTGCTTCGTGCTGGCCGGTGCCGTGCGCATTATTCAGGGGTCGGCAACGGTGGCCTGTTTAACGGCGGTGGGCCTGATTATGCCCGTGATTGAACCGCTGCATTATTCCGGTGCGCAGATGGCCGCGCTGTCGATCTGTATTGCCGGAGGTTCAATTATCTGTAGCCACGTCAATGATGCCGGTTTCTGGCTGTTTGGCCGCTTTACGGGGGCAACCGAAGGGCAGACGCTGAAGACCTGGACGCTGATGGAAACCATACTCGGCACCGTTGGGGCAATTATCGGTATGATTGCGTTCGAATTGTTGTCGTAGTCAGCAAGGGCGAGGTGTGCCTCGCCCCTAGGTATTAATACGATGTTGGCAGGATTGAAGCGTGCCTCGCTCCTGCGTATTAACACCTGTGTCGTAGGGTCGAGGCATGCCTCGACCTTAACGCCATGTAAGGATTACAGTTTCAGATAAACGCGTATCCCATCCAGAAACATCTGCGTTGCCAGCATAATCAGAATCAACCCCATCAGACGCTCCAGCGCATTGACCCCTTTATCTCCCAGCAGTCGTAAAAACAGCCCCGATAGCAGTAAAATCACCACCGTCAGCCCCCACGCAATCAGCAGTGCACCGACAAGATGGCCCATATTCTGTGGATACTGGTGTGACAGCAGCATCAGGGTTGCCAGCAGAGAGGGCCCTGCCACCAGGGGGATTGCCAGTGGCACCAGGAACGGCTCTTCACCTGCTGACAACCCGCTACTGCTGCTTTCCTGCGAAGGGAAAATCATCTTGATGGCGATCAGAAACAGAATAATACCGCCGGAGATCGATACCGTTTCGGTACGCAGATTCAGGAACGCGAGAATTTTTTCGCCCGCAAACAGAAACAGCAGCATGATCAGTAGCGCGATCAGCATTTCGCGAATGAGCACCATCCGTCGACGTTTCGGCTCCAGATGCTTCAAAACCGACATAAAAATCGGCAAATTGCCCAATGGATCCATTATCAGCAACAATAATATCGTGGCCGAGATCATTTCAGTCATCGTTGTTGTTCTCTTTATTAATCAATGTTCGCCTCTTATAAGCAGAGCTGCTAAAAAAAACCGTCTAATCGATTTAATTCACTTGCCACTTTTCCTGCAACTTGTAAGGTTTAGCAATCTAATATTTTAACTCTAACAGGTCAGGCGCCACTGTCGCAGCCAGTTTGCTTACCGCCAGCGTACAGCAACCGTAGCGTACTGAAGTACGTGAGGATTGCGAGCACTGCCGGGGGCGAAAATGGCAAGTAAAGTAGCCCGGGATAAAGGTAATGATGAAATCTGTAGGATTGGTAGGTTGGCGTGGGATGGTGGGCTCGGTACTCATGCAGCGCATGAGCGAAGAGCGCGATTTTGATGTGATTCGCCCGGTATTCTTCTCGACGTCTCAGCACGGCCAGGCGGCGCCAGCGTTCGGCGGCCAGTCTGCGGGCACGTTGCAGGATGCCTTTGATATTGAAGCGCTGAAAGCGCTGGATATTATCATCACCTGCCAGGGCGGCGACTACACCAGCGATATTTATCCTAAGCTGCGCGCAGCCGGCTGGAACGGCTACTGGATTGATGCGGCATCCACGCTGCGTATGAAAGATGACGCGATTATTATTCTCGACCCGGTCAACCACAAGGTGATCCACGACGGCCTGAACAACGGAATAAAAACCTTCGTTGGCGGTAACTGCACCGTGAGCCTGATGCTGATGTCACTGGGCGGTCTGTTTGAAAATAACCTGGTGGAGTGGGCATCCGTGGCGACCTACCAGGCGGCTTCCGGCGGCGGTGCGCGCCACATGCGTGAACTGCTGACCCAGATGGGCATGCTGCACAACCACGTGGCGAAAGAGTTGCAGGACCCGGCTTCTGCCATCCTCGACATTGAGCGTAAAGTCACCGAGTTGAGCCGCACTGGCGTGTTACCAACTGATAATTTCGGCGTACCGCTGGCAGGCAGCTTGATCCCGTGGATCGACAAACAGCTGGATAACGGTCAGACGCGCGAGGAATGGAAAGGCCAGGCGGAAACCAACAAAATCCTGCGTACCAGCAGCGTCATCCCGGTTGACGGTCTGTGCGTGCGCGTTGGTGCGCTGCGCTGCCACAGCCAGGCGTTTACTCTGAAGTTGAAAAAAGATGTGCCGTTGGCTGAAATCGAACAGATGCTGGCCGCACATAACGAGTGGGTGAAAGTGGTCCCTAACGACCGTGATATCTCCATGCGTGAATTGACGCCAGCCGCCGTTACCGGCACGTTGAACACCCCAGTAGGTCGCCTGCGTAAGCTGAACATGGGGCCGGATTATCTTTCCGCCTTTACCGTTGGCGACCAGCTGCTGTGGGGCGCGGCAGAACCGCTACGTCGTATGTTGCGTCTGCTGGTGGGTTAATTCGGGTCATTTCCCCTCTGCCGCTGGCAGGGGGGATGTCACCCTGTTTCGATTTGCATCATCATTTTTCACTGTTATTACGTGCACCTTCCTTTGTGTTAACTGGCGATTCTCCGCGCCAGAATTCAGTCACTTCCCCTTGCCCGGGGCTTGAACCCTGGCAGGTCTAAGAAGGGTCTGACGTTCCTGTCTCACGCCTTTAAAGCAATAAACTTTGATCTGAAAGAAATATTTTTACGCTTTCATCCATGGCTATTGTTTTCCCCTGGCTATGCTTAAAAAGCCACAGTTCCTAAAACATTATTTTTTTTCACTTCGTTATTTTATTGCACGCTGCGGCGGTTTTTACCCAGTGGAAGGTTACCTCTGCCGGTCAGTGTGTTTTGGGCTCAATGAAGAGCAGTGCATTGGCGATACCCGAATCGGGGATTCCGCCAGTCGACTGCCGATCATCACGGGAAGAAAGTCATGTCAGAGCTTATGGATCGTCGTGTGATTAACGCTTTAGTCTCTGGTCATTTTGCTGACCCCTTTTCTTTACTGGGCATGCACAAGACCGACAAGGGTCTTGAAGTGCGTGCTCTGTTACCGGACGCAAGCGAAGTCTGGGTGATTGAAACCAGTACGGGCAATAAATGTGTGCAGCTGGTGTGCCTCGATTCTCGCGGTTTTTTTCAGGGGGTGATCCCCAAACGTAAAACTCCGTTTCGCTATCAACTGGCCGTCACCTGGCACGGCCAGCAAAATTTAATCGACGATGCTTACCGCTTTGGTCCACTGCTGCCGGAAATGGACAGCTGGCTGCTGGCGGAAGGGACCCATCTGCGGCCTTATGAAACCCTGGGTGCGCATGGCGATGTGATTGACGGTGTGATTGGCACCCGCTTTGCCGTCTGGGCGCCGAATGCTCAGCGCATCTCTGTGGTCGGTGAATTTAACTTTTGGGATGGACGTCGGCATCCGATGCGCCTGCGGCGTGAAATTGGTATCTGGGAGTTGTTTATCCCGGGCGCCACGCAGGGGCAGCTTTATAAGTTCGAGATTATCGACCATCAGGGACAACTGCGCCTGAAAGCCGACCCTTACGCGTTTGAGGCGCAGATGCGTCCGCAAACGGCCTCTATGATTTGCGGTATTCCAGAGAAAACCACTCTGTCACCGGAGCGCCAGCGTGCGAACGGTTTTGACGCACCGATCTCGATTTATGAAGTGCACCTCGGCTCCTGGCGCCGCCACACGGATAACCACTTCTGGTTGAGTTACAAAGAGCTGGCAGAACAACTGGTGCCTTATGCCAAAGAGATGGGCTTTACCCATCTGGAGCTATTGCCCATCAATGAGCATCCATTCGACGGGAGCTGGGGTTATCAGCCACTGGGAATGTATGCCCCAACGCGCCGTTTCGGCACTCGCGATGATTTCCGTGCCTTTATTACGGCGGCCCACAATGCCGGGCTGAACGTGCTGCTGGACTGGGTTCCCGGCCACTTTCCATCGGATGATTTTGGTCTGGTGAAGTTTGATGGCACGGAGCTGTATGAACATGGCGACCCGCGCGAAGGCTTTCACCAGGACTGGAACACGCTGATCTATAACTTTGGTCGCCGTGAGGTGAGTAATTATCTGGCGGGGAATGCACTCTACTGGATCGAGCGTTTCGGCATTGATGGCCTGCGGGTGGATGCGGTGGCATCCATGATTTACCGCGACTACAGCCGCGCCGAAGGCGAATGGGTGCCGAATCATGTTGGCGGGCGTGAGAATTTCGAGGCGATCTCTTTCCTGCGCTACACCAACCGAACGCTGGGCCATGCTGCCCCCGGTTCGATTACCGTGGCGGAGGAGTCAACGGACTTTGATGGCGTGTCACGACCGCCGGAAATGGGCGGCCTGGGCTTTTGGTTTAAATGGAACCTCGGCTGGATGCACGACACCCTCGACTACATGAAGCTCGATCCGATCTACCGCCGCCATCATCACAATCTGATGACGTTCGGTATGCTTTACAACTACACCGAAAACTTCGTGCTGCCGCTGTCCCACGATGAAGTGGTTCACGGCAAGAAGTCGATTCTGGACCGCATGCCGGGTGACACCTGGCAGAAGTTCGCCAACCTGCGTGCCTATTACGGCTGGATGTTTGGCTTCCCGGGTAAAAAGCTGTTGTTTATGGGTAATGAGTTCGCTCAGGGCAAAGAGTGGAACCACGATACCAGCCTGGACTGGCATCTGCTGGAAGGGGAAGACAACTGGCATAACGGCGTGCAGCGTCTGGTGCGCGACCTGAATCATACCTACCAGGCACAGACGCCGCTGCATCAACTCGATTTCGACCCGGCCGGGTTTGAATGGCTGGTGGTGGATGACTTTGATAACTCGGTGTTTGTCTTTGTGCGCCGCGATCGCGATGGCAATGAACTAATCGTCGCCAGTAACTTTACCCCGGTGCAGCGTGAAAGCTATCGCTTTGGCGTGTCGGGTGCCGGGCGCTGGCGCGAAGTGCTAAACACCGACTCCGGCCATTATCACGGCGGTAACAACGGCAACCTGGGAACGGTCAGCACCGATGACTGGGGCAGCCATAACCGCAGTCACTCTCTCAGTCTGACGCTGCCTGCGCTCTCGACGCTGTGGCTGGTACGGGAGGCAGAATGACATCACTCCGTGAGGGACTTCCAGCACCGCGCGGTGCCCACTATGACGGCAAAGGGGTGAACTTTACCCTGTTCTCGCAGCATGCTGAACGCGTGGAGCTTTGTCTGTTTGATGCCAGTGGCACGGAGACGCGTGTGGATCTTCCTTCACGGAGTGGCGACATCTGGCACGGCTACCTCCCCGGCGGTAAACCGGGCCAGCGTTATGGTTATCGCGTGCATGGTCCGTGGCAGCCGCAGCAGGGGCAACGTTTTAATCCGGCGAAGCTGTTGCTCGACCCCTGCGCACACGAAGTGCTGGGTGAAGTCACGGACGACCCTTGTTTCCAGTGTGGGGTGCAGCAGCCGGATCCCCTTGATAGCGGGCCGCTGGCACCGAAAAGTGTGGTGCTGGCCGATGATTTTGACTGGGACGAGGATGCGCCACCGCGCGTGCCCTGGGGCAGTACCGTGATTTATGAGGCCCACGTACGTGGTCTGACAAAGCTGCATCCGGATATCCCGGAAGCGATACGCGGCACTTACGCGGCGCTGGGGCATCCGGTGATGATCGACTACTTTCAGCGACTGGGGATCACCAGTCTGGAGCTGTTGCCAGTGGCCTGCTTCGCCAGTGAACCGCGCTTACTGCGGATGGGATTGAGTAATTACTGGGGCTACAACCCGCTGGCCTGCTACGCGCTGGAAGCGCGCTACGCCTCCGGCCAGCACCAGCTGCATCCGCGTCAGGAGTTCCAGCAGGCTGTGAAGGCGCTGCATCAGGCTGGCATAGAAGTGATTCTTGATGTGGTGTTTAACCACAGCGCAGAGCTGGAGGAGACTGGCCCCACGCTGTCGATGCGCGGCGTCGATAATCAGAGCTACTACTGGCTGGACGGGCAGGGGGAATATCAGAACTGGACCGGCTGTGGCAACACGCAGAATCTCAGCCACCCGCAGGTGATGGCGTGGATGCTCGACTGCCTGCGCTACTGGGTAGAAGAGTGCCATGTCGATGGCTTCCGCTTTGACCTGGCCACCGTACTGGGGCGCACGCCGGACTATCATCAGGATGCGCCATTGTTTCAGGCGATTGCAGCCGATCCTGTGCTGTCAGGCTGCAAGCTGATTGCCGAACCCTGGGATATCGGCATCGGGGGTTATCAGGTCGGCAATTTTCCTCCACCATTCGCCGAATGGAATGACCATTTTCGCGATGCTACGCGGCGTTACTGGCTGCATGGCGAGTTGTCCAACGGCGACTTTGCACGGCGTTTTGCCGGGTCGAGCGATATCTTCGATCGTGGCGGCCGACGGCCCTCCAGCAGTATCAACCTTATCACTGCCCACGACGGTTTTACCCTGCGAGATGTGGTCAGTTATGAACATAAACATAACGAAGCGAACGGCGAAGATAACCGTGATGGCAGCAACAATAACTTCAGCCATAACCACGGCGTGGAAGGATTACAGGCGCCGTTACTGATTATGGAACACCGCCGTCGTAGCGTGCATGCCCTGTTGGCCACGCTGCTGCTGGCGCAGGGGACGCCGATGTTACTGGCCGGGGACGAACACGGGCACAGCCAGCACGGCAACAATAATGCTTACTGCCAGGACAATCCGCTGACATGGTTCAACTGGCAGCAGCACGATCGCGGACTGTTTGCTTTCACTGCCGCACTGATCCATCTGCGCCGCCGTATTCCGGCGTTGCAGCAGGATCGCTGGTGGCAGGACGGTGATGGCAATGTGGAGTGGCTGAACGACCAGGGACAGCCGTTGACCACTGAGCAGTGGGAGCAGGGGGCGCATCGTTTGCAGATCAGGCTTTCACAGCACTGGTTACTGACGATCAACGCCACCGAAGAAGTGTATGACCTGGTGTTACCTGAAGGGAAATGGCATGCCATTCCTCCCTTTGCCGGGGATGATAACCCGATTCTGTCAACGGTCTGGCATGGAGCCGCCCACGGTGTGTGCGTGTTCCAGGAACAATCATAATAGGAATCAGACATGGTCAAATTAGATAAGAACGACCCTGTAATGCTGGCAAGGCAACTCCCTACACAAACTGTTGCGCTGATCCTTGCGGGTGGACGCGGTACGCGTCTGAAAGACCTGACCGCCAAGCGTGCGAAACCGGCCGTTCACTTCGGCGGCAAGTTTCGCATTATCGATTTTGCGCTTTCCAACTGTCTGAACTCCGGCATTCGACGTATTGCGGTGATCACCCAGTATCAGTCGCACACGTTGGTACAGCATATCCAGCGCGGCTGGTCCTTCCTCAATGAAGAGATGAACGAGTTCGTCGATCTGCTGCCTGCGCAGCAACGCCTTTCCACCGACCACTGGTATCGCGGCACCGCCGATGCGGTAACGCAGAACCTCGATATCATTCGTCGCTACCGTGCGCAGTACATCGTGATCCTGGCCGGGGACCACATCTACAAGATGGACTACTCGCGCATGCTGATCGATCACGTAGAAAACGGTGCGCGCTGCACCATTGCCTGTCTGCCGGTGCCGCTGGAGGAAGCCAGTTCCTTCGGCGTGATGAAGGTGGATGATGATAACAAGGTGGTTGAGTTCCTTGAGAAACCGGAGAACCCACCCTCAATGCCTGGCGACAGCAGCCGGGCGTTAGCCAGCATGGGTATCTATGTTTTTGATGCCGAATATCTTTTCGGCCTGCTGGAAGTCGATCAGGCGTTACCGGAGTCGAGCCATGATTTCGGTAAAGATTTGCTGCCGAAAATTGTCGCCAGTGGTGAAGCTCTGGCGCACTCTTTCAGTCTCTCCTGCGTTCAGCATGATGAGACGGCAGAACCTTACTGGCGCGATGTCGGCACGCTGGAAGCCTACTGGAAAGCCAATCTTGACCTCGCTTCTGTGATGCCAGAACTGGATATGTATGACAGTACCTGGCCGATCCGCACCCATATGGAACCGTTGCCGCCGGCGAAGTTTGTGCAGGATCGCTCCGGTAGTCACGGGATGACAATGAATTCGCTGGTGTCAGGGGGCTGCATTATCTCTGGTTCAGTGGTAGTGAACTCGGTGCTGTTCTCCCGGGTTCGAATTAACTCCTTCTGCAATATTGAGTCATCGGTATTACTGCCGGATGTAGAGGTGGGACGTTCCTGCCGTCTGCGACGTTGTGTGATAGACCGTGCCTGCGTACTGCCAGAAGGAACGGTGATTGGCGAAAATCCGGATGATGATGCCCGGCGTTTCCACCGATCGGAAGAAGGGATCGTTCTTGTCACCAGGACCATGCTGGCGAAGCTTGGCTGGCGATAGCACACACGTAATCCAAAATAATTGAAGTTGCATCCAGGCGGCAAGAGAACGAGTCCCGATGAGCTTACTCAGGTAAGTGATTCGGGTGAGTGAACGCAGCCAACACAGAGGCAGCTTCAAGTATGAAGGATAAAAAGGAGCCGATAATGCAGGTGCTACACGTCTGTTCAGAAATTTTCCCGCTGCTGAAAACCGGCGGACTTGCTGATGTTATTGGGGCATTACCGGCGGCGCAAATCGCAGAAGGCACGGATACAAGGGTGTTGTTGCCGGCCTTTCCGGCGCTGAAGAAAGCCATTACACCGACTCAGGTGGTGGCGAAGCTGCAAACATTTGCCGGTGATGTGGAGTTACACTTTGGTCATTTTGATGGCGTCGGCATTTATCTGATCGATGCTCCCGGCCTGTACGATCGGCCCGGCAGTCCGTATCACGATGAGTCGCAGTACGCCTACGCCGATAACCATCTGCGCTTTGCGCTGCTGGGATGGATTGGCTGTGAGCTGGCGTGTGGGCTGGATAACTGGTGGCGACCGGATGTGGTGCATGCCCATGACTGGCACGCGGGGCTGGCCTGTGCCTATCTTGCGGCGCGTGGTCGCCCGGCAAAATCGGTGTTTACGGTCCACAATCTGGCGTATCAGGGGTTGTTTGAAGCGCGGCATCTGGATCTGCTTCAGCTTCCGCCTTCCTTCTTCAATATGCACGGGCTGGAGTTCTACGGGCAGATCTCATTCCTTAAGGCCGGGCTGTTCTATGCCGATCATATCACGGCCGTCAGCCCGACTTACGCACGTGAAATCACGCTGCCTGAGTTTGGTTACGGTATGGAAGACTTGCTGAAACAGCGCCAGCTGGAAGGGCGGCTGACCGGGATACTCAATGGTGTTGATCCGGCTATCTGGGATCCGGAGCAGGATCTGCTACTGAATGCGCGCTATAACCGTGATGTGCTGGATGCCAAGCTGGAGAACAAACGGCAGTTGCAGATCACCATGGGATTAAAGATCGACGACAAAGCGCCGGTCTTTGCTGTGGTCAGCCGTTTAACGAAGCAGAAAGGGCTGGATCTGGTGCTGGAAGCTCTGCCGGGGCTGCTGGAGCAGGGCGGTCAGCTGGTGTTACTGGGTGCAGGGGATGCAGAACTGCAACAGGGGTTCCTTGCTGCGGCTGCCGAGTATCCAGGCCAGGTGGGCGTGCAAATCGGCTATCACGAAGCCTTCTCGCACCGCATTATTGGTGGCGCTGATGTGATTATGGTGCCGAGCCGTTTTGAGCCCTGTGGTCTGACACAGCTCTACGGATTGAAATACGGCACGCTGCCGCTGGTGCGGCGTACCGGAGGGCTGGCAGATACGGTGAATGACAGCTCACTGGAAAATCTGGCTGACGGTATCGCCAGCGGTTTTAGTTTTGAAGACAGTAATGCCTGGTCGTTATTACGTGCAATTCGACGTGCTTTTGTTCTCTGGTCCCGTCCTTCGTTGTGGCGCTATGTTCAGCGTCAGGCAATGGGGATGGATTTTAGCTGGCAGGTGGCTGCAGTGGCCTACCGCGATCTCTATCAACGTTTGTTGTAACCAGAAAATGGGAAATTTGATATGAACGCACCGTTCTCCTATGCCTCACCGACGCTCAGTGTCGATGCACTCAAGCACTCAATTGCCTATAAGCTGATGTTCACCATTGGCAAAGACCCGTCTATTGCTAATAAGCACGAGTGGCTGAACGCCACCTTGCTGGCCGTGCGCGATCGTATGGTCGAGCGCTGGCTGCGATCGAACCGTGCCCAGTTGTCTCAGGATGTGCGTCAGGTGTATTACCTGTCGATGGAGTTTCTGGTGGGACGCACGCTGTCCAATGCGCTGCTGGCGATGGGCATCTACGACGATGCAAAATCGGCGCTGGAAGAGATGGGCTTCGACCTTGAGGAGCTGATTGAAGAAGAGAGCGATCCGGGGTTGGGTAACGGCGGCCTCGGTCGTCTTGCTGCCTGTTTTCTGGATTCCCTTGCCACGCTCGGTCTGCCGGGACGCGGCTACGGCATCCGCTACGAGTACGGCATGTTCAAACAGAATATCGTTGATGGTCGCCAGGCGGAGTCACCGGATTACTGGCTGGAATATGGGAATCCCTGGGAATTCCAGCGTTTTAACACCCGCTACAAGGTGCGTTTCGGTGGCCGTATTCAGCAGGAAGGCAGCCGCGCACGCTGGGTAGAGACCGAAGAGGTGCTGGCCACCGCCTACGATCAAATTATCCCGGGTTACGATACGGATGCCACCAATACCCTGCGGCTATGGGGCGCGCAGGCCAGTAATGAAATCAATCTCGGGAAGTTTAACCAGGGCGATTACTTTGCGGCGGTGGAAGATAAAAACCATTCGGAAAATGTGTCGCGCGTGCTCTATCCCGATGACTCGACCTATTCCGGGCGTGAATTGCGTCTGCGGCAGGAGTACTTCCTGGTGTCAGCCACGGTTCAGGATATCCTTCATCGTCACTGGGCGATGCACCAGACCTTTGATAACCTGGCCGATAAAATTGCCCTGCATCTTAATGATACCCACCCGGTGCTGGCGATCCCGGAACTGATGCGCGTGCTGATCGATGAGAACAAATTTACCTGGGATGACGCGTTTGAAGTCACCTGCCAGGTGTTCTCCTACACCAACCACACGCTGATGCAGGAAGCGCTGGAGACCTGGCCGGTGGATATGATCGGTAAAATTTTGCCGCGTCATCTGCAAATTATCTTCGACATCAATGACTACTTCCTGAAAACCATCCAGGAATATTACCCGGATGACTGGGAGCTGCTGTCGCGTATTTCCATTATTGATGAGAACAACGGTCGCCGTATTCGTATGGCCTGGCTGGCGGTGGTGGTCAGTCATAAAGTGAATGGCGTCTCTGAGCTGCACTCGAATCTGATGGTTCAGTCGTTGTTTGCTGACTTTGCCAAACTGTTCCCTGGCCGTTTTTGCAACAAAACTAACGGCGTGACGCCGCGTCGCTGGCTGGCACTGGCGAACCCGGCGCTCTCCGATGTGCTGGATGAGACGATTGGTCGTACCTGGCGTACCGAACTGAGCCAGTTGGATGAGCTGAAACAGCATATTGACTATCCGAACTTTATTGAGCAGGTGGCGAATGCCAAACTGAAAAATAAAAAACGTCTGGCGGCTTACATCAGCCAAAAAATGGATGTGGTGATCGATCCGCGTGCGATGTTTGATGTGCAGATTAAGCGTATCCACGAGTACAAACGCCAGTTGCTGAATGTTTTGCACGTCATCACCCGCTATAACCGCATCAAAGCCGATCCGACGGCCGATTGGGTGCCCAGGGTCAATATCTTCGCCGGGAAAGCCGCCTCAGCGTATTACACCGCAAAACACATCATTCATTTGATCAACGATGTGGCGAAGGTGATCAACAACGATCCGCAGGTGAAAAATAAACTGAAGGTGGTGTTTATTCCTAACTACGGCGTGAGTCTGGCGCAGATCATTATTCCGGCGGCCGATCTCTCCGAGCAGATTTCACTGGCGGGCACCGAAGCGTCCGGCACCAGTAATATGAAATTTGCACTTAACGGTGCGTTGACAATTGGTACGCTGGACGGAGCAAACGTCGAGATGTTGGATCACGTGGGTGAAGAGAATATCTTTATCTTCGGTAACACCACACCGCAGGTCGAAGCGCTGCGCAACAGTGGCTATAACTCCCACACTTTCTATGAGGAGGATGCCGAACTGCATCAGGTCCTGATACAGATCGCCACCGGAGTATTCAGCCCTCAGGAGCCTGGGCGTTATCGCAATATCTTTGATTCACTGGTTAATCTTGGGGACCACTACCAGCTGCTGGCCGATTATCGCAGCTACGTGGATACTCAGGATAAGGTCGATAAGCTGTATCGTAATCAGGAAGAGTGGACGCGCTGTGCGGTACACAACATTGCCAATATGGGGTATTTCTCGTCGGACAGGACCATTCAGGAGTATGCGGATGAGATCTGGGGGATTAAACCGATAAGATTGTAATCAGAGCCGGAAAGGGCGAGGCATGCCTCGCCCCTACGAATCATGTACGGGCCGGGCATGCCAACCCGCTTCGCCCCGCCATAACGTAGGGGTCGGGCATGCCCGACCCGCTGATATTACGATGCCAGCGACAGCGCGGCCGGTTTCTTACCGTGTTCGGTCAGCCACGCGGTCACTCGCGCCTGCTGCTCATCGTTCAACCACATCCCTTCTTTGGTACGACGCCAGATAGCATCGTCGGTCACGCGTACCCATTCGTGCTCAACCAGGTAACGCAGTTCCGCTTCATAGAAGTGGTGACCAAACAGCTCACCCAGATCCTCAAGAGAGGTCGCGTCTTTCAGCAGCAGTTCTGTATTACTGCCGTAAGTTCGCGCGTAGTGGCGTGCCATCGCCTCGGTAATAAACGGGAAGCGGCGACGCAGGGTCGCGGCATAATCTTCACGTGTTCCGGCAAAGTTGCCACCCGGTAGTACACAGCTTTTGGTCCATGCCGCACCGATACTTGGGTAGTACTTGCTCAGTTTCTCCATCGCGTGCTCTGCCAGCTTACGATAGGTGGTCAGCTTACCGCCGAACACGGAAAGCAGCGGTGCCTGGCCGGCATCATCATGCACATCCAGCGTGTAATCGCGGGTAATCGCCTGCGGAGAATCTGACTCGTCGTCACACAGCGGACGCACGCCGGAGTAAGTCCAGACGATATCGTCACGGCCCAGATCTTTCTTGAAGTGGGCATTAAACACTTTCAGCAGGTAGTCGACTTCGTTATCGTCGATTTTCACATTCTGCGGATCGCCTTTGTACTCAACGTCGGTGGTGCCGATAATTGAGAATTCATCCATCCACGGAATGACGAAGACAATACGGTTATCTTCGTTTTGCAGAATATAAGCCTGCTTCTGGGTGTGTACACGTGGTACCACGATATGGCTGCCTTTGATCAGGCGGATGCCATACGGCGACTTCAGCTTGAGGCTGTCATCAAACAGCTGTTTAACCCACGGACCGGCAGCATTCACCAGGCCTTTGGCGCGCCAGGTAAAGGTTTTGCCACTGTCGATATCTTCAGCTTCCACGATCCACAGGCCGTTTTCACGCCAGGCGCGCGTCACGCGAGTACGGGTGCGAACTTCACCGCCACGCTTCTCAATTTCCTGCGCGTTAAGCACCACCAGGCGGGCATCATCCACCCAGCAGTCAGAATATTCGAAACCGCGCACGATTTCCGGCTTCAGCACCGAGTCTGAGCCAAAACGCAAACCCTTACTGCCCGGCAGGCTGGTACGTTTACCCAGGTGGTCGTACATAAACAGACCCACGCGGATCATCCAGGCTGGACGCAGGTGCGGGCGGTGCGGCAGACGGAAACGCATAGGGAAAGCGATGTGTGGTGCCATTTTCAGCAGCACTTCACGTTCGGCAAGCGCTTCACTTACCAGGCGGAATTCATAGTGCTCCAGGTAACGCAGGCCACCGTGGATAAGTTTTGAACTGGCAGAAGAGGTGGCGCAGGCGAGATCTTGCGCCTCCAGCATCAATACTGACAGGCCGCGCCCGGCAGCATCAGCCGCAATGCCAGCACCGTTAATACCGCCGCCGATTACGATCAGGTCTTTGGTTTCCACGTCATCTCCTCCGATGTTCGGAATCTTTCACTAATGTTCGTTTTCGAGCATTATACTAATCGGAAACCAACATTGATGCTAGCGTTAACCTAATAAAAACAATTATGCGTGATGCAGGTAACATATTTGCTGCAAGAAAAAGTTTATCTCCCTGCTAACTCCCGGGTTATTGTGCGCCGCCTTCAGGCTACAATGGGGGTAATTTGGTCACTTTTTTAGCTTTTGACGAGAACCCACCATGGAACAATTTGAGTGCATCAACGTACAGCAGGCGCAGCAGAAACTCTCTGAAGAGAATGCGTTGCTGGTTGATATTCGCGACCCTCAGAGTTTTGCTGCTGCCCATGCCAGCGGCGCTTTTCATCTGACTAACGATTCACTGCCTGCTTTTATCTCCCAGGCGGCGTTAACGACCCCGGTGCTGGTGATGTGCTACCACGGCAACAGCAGTAAAGGTGCAGCGCAATTCCTGCTCAGTCAGGGGTTCACGGCGGCTTACAGTATTGATGGCGGATTTGACGCCTGGCGTGCCGCTTTCCCGCAGCAGGTCGACGCACTCTGACGCCTCTCTTGTCACCGCTCGCGCTTTCCCCTGCAACCGGTAAGGGGAAATCGTTATACTCTCGGTTTGTCTGGTCTGACTGAAAGGAAGTCGCTTCTCTATGCGCATCACCCATTTTACTCATCTGCGCCCGGCGCAGGCGTTTGTCGATTACATGGCGACGCGCGGCGTGACGTTGCGCGTTGAGCACGATAATGGTTACACCCTGTGGCTGGATGATGAATCGCAGCTGACAGTGGTCGAAAACGAACTCAACCAGTTTATTCGTGACCCTAACCACGCGCGCTATCAGGCGGCCAGCTGGACCTCGGGCACGACAGACAGCGGCATTCACTATCAGCATGTTTCACTGCTGGATAATCTGCGTGAACGTGCTGGCGTCCTCACGCTGACGGTGATGGCAGCCTGCGTGCTGGTCTTTATCCTGATGCAGGTGCTCGGTGATGGCGCCGTGATGCGCCTGCTCTCCTGGCCTGATGCAGACCAGCACTTTGAACTGTGGCGCTGGTTCTCACATGCCTTACTGCATTTCTCGCTGCTGCATATTCTGTTTAACCTGATGTGGTTTTGGTATCTTGGCGGCACGCTGGAAAAGCGGCTCGGCAGCGGCAAGCTGTTCGTGATTATGCTGATATCCGCGCTGCTCAGCGGCTGGATGCAGGCGAAGTTCAGCGGTGTGCTGTTTGGTGGGCTTTCCGGTGTGGTCTACGCCCTGATGGGCTATTCCTGGCTGAGCGGTGAGCGCAGCCCTGAGCGCGGGATCTTTCTGCAACGCGGATTGATGGCCTTTGCGGTTTTGTGGCTGCTGGTGGGGTATTTCGGTTGGTTTGGTTTGTCGATTGCCAATGCAGCGCACGTTACCGGGCTGCTGGTTGGGCTGGCGATGGCCTTTGTCGATACGCGTCATAAAAAAAGCTAAAAGGAGAACAGCGTGAAGCAGACACAACGACATGACGCCATCATTGAGCTGGTGCGCCGTCAGGGATATGTCAGTACCGAAGAGCTGGTAGAGCACTTTGATGTCAGCCCGCAGACCATTCGTCGCGACTTAAACGATCTGGCCGAGCAAAACAAAATTCAGCGCCATCATGGCGGTGCCGCGTTACCCTCCAGTTCGGAAAACACCGCCTGGCAAGACCGTAAGATGATGTGGTCGGCAGAGAAAGCGCGTATTGCTCAGCGTGTTGCCAGCCAGATCCCCGATGGCGCCTCGCTGTTTATTGATATCGGCACCACTCCGGAAGCGGTGGCGCATGCGCTCATGAACCACAGTAATCTGCGTATCGTCACTAATAACCTGAACGTTGCGGTGTTGCTGATGGCGAAACCCGATTTTCGCCTGATCCTGGCCGGGGGCGAAGTGCGTACCCGTGATGGCGGCATTATGGGCGAAGCGACGCTCGATTATATTTCTCAGTTCCGCCTCGATTACGGCATTCTGGGGATTAGCGGTATCGATATGGACGGCTCCCTGCTGGACTTCGACTACCATGAAGTGCGCACCAAGCGCGCGATAATCGAGAATTCCCGCTGTGTGATGCTGGTGGCAGACCACTCTAAATTTGGCCGCAACGCGATGGTTAACCTGGGCAATATGGGGTTGATCGATTACCTGTTTACCGACCAGGCACCGCCACCGAGTGTCATGAAAACGATCGAACAGCACGAAGTTCATCTGGAACTCTGCTAGCCCGGCCGGGGCGATCTAAAAAAAGGTCGCCCGCTACTGGCACGTTTAACGAATTCACTCATACTCAGATCAGTCTCTTTTTTTCACCTCCTATTCCCATTCTGGGCGTGCAGCCTGTTCTGCACCCTATTGCCGCGCGCTTTATCCGGGCAGCCCAGCCCGGTTAGTTGTCTCCCTCTAGTTGTTTACTTGCTTTTTTTTCGCTCATCGCATTCTGCGGTGAGCTTTTTTTCGTTTTGCCGTCTTAACTGTAAGGTGCCTTCAGTCACATTTTGCCCACCTGTTTAAGAGGGATTATATGTCGCAACAGAAATTCAATAAGGCGCGCTTTGATGCGGCGTTGACGCGTCAGTGGCAGCATCTTGGTTATACACGTGCCGCAGACATGACTGCCCACCAGTGGTGGCAGGCGATCAGCGGTGCGCTGGCAGAACTGCTGGCGGCAAAGCCGGTGACGAAATCCGTGAAAAAGCAGCGCCACGTTAACTATATTTCTATGGAGTTTCTGATTGGCCGCCTGACCGGGAATAATCTGCTGAATCTGGGCTGGTATGACGAGGTTAAAGCGGCACTGGCAGAGCATCAGCGCGATCTCAGTGAACTGCTGGAAGAAGAAGTTGATCCTGCTCTGGGTAATGGTGGGCTGGGGCGGCTGGCCGCCTGCTATCTGGATTCGATGGCCACGGTGGGGCAGCCGGCTACGGGTTATGGGCTAAATTATCAATACGGTTTATTCCGCCAGTCGTTTGACGACGGTCAGCAGATTGAAGCACCGGATGACTGGCAGCGTGAGCGTTATCCATGGTTTCGCCACAATGCGGCGCTGGATGTGAATGTCGGCATCGGCGGGACGGTAATCAAAAATGCCGATGGCCAGCTGGCGTGGCATCCGGCGTTTACTCTGCGCGGCGAAGCCTGGGATCTGCCGGTGACCGGCTACCGTAACGGCGTTGTACAGCCACTGCGTCTGTGGCAGGCCTCCCATGCTCATCCGTTCGACCTCACGCTGTTTAATGACGGTAAGTTTCTCGCGGCCGAGCAGCAGGGTATTGATGCGGCGAAGCTGACCAAAGTGCTGTACCCCAACGATAACCATCAGGAAGGAAAGCGCCTGCGCCTGATGCAGCAATACTTCCAGTGTGCCTGTTCGGTGGCCGACATTCTGCGTCGCCATCACCTTGCTGGGCGCAGCGTGCATACGTTGCCGGACTATGAGGTGATTCAGCTTAATGATACCCACCCGACCATCGCCATTCCCGAGATGCTGCGTGTGCTGCTGGATGAGCACCAGTTAAGCTGGGACGATGCCTGGGCCATCACCCGTCAGACCTTCGCCTACACTAACCACACCCTGATGCCGGAAGCGCTGGAGCGCTGGGATGAACGGCTGGTACGCAGCCTGCTGCCACGCCATTTCACGTTGATTAAAGAGATCAACCGACGCTTTAAAAAGGTGGTCGAGAAACAGTGGCCAGGGGATGAAGCCGTTTGGGCGAAACTGGCGGTGGTGCACGATAAACAGGTGCGCATGGCCAATCTTTGCGTGGTCAGCGGTTTTGCTGTGAATGGTGTGGCTGCGCTGCACTCTGAACTGGTGGTGAAAGACCTGTTCCCGGAATATCACCTGCTGTGGCCGGAGAAATTCCATAACGTTACCAATGGCATCACGCCGCGTCGCTGGCTGAAGCAGTGTAATCCGGCGCTGGCGGCGTTGATCGATGACACGCTTAACGTTGAGTGGGCGAACAATCTGGAGGCGCTGAAAGGGCTGGAAGCCTTTGCCGACAATAAAGCATTCCGCAAACAGTATCGACAGATTAAACGCGCCAACAAGCTGCGCCTGGCTGAGTACATTGTGCAGCGCACTGGCATTGTGGTGAACCCGGATGCCTTGTTCGATGTACAGATCAAACGCCTGCATGAGTACAAACGCCAGCATCTTGGCCTGATGCATATCCTCTCTCTCTATAAACGGCTGCGCGACGACCCGAAACTGGATGTGGTGCCGCGTGTGTTCCTGTTTGGCGCCAAAGCCGCACCGGGTTACTACCTGGCGAAGAATATTATTTATGCCATTAATAAGGTGGCGGAGAAGATCAACAACGATCCGCTGGTGGGCGACAAGCTGAAGGTGGTGTTCATTCCGGATTATCGCATTACGGCGGCTGAGTTGATGATCCCGGCAGCCGATCTGTCAGAACAGATCTCCACTGCCGGATATGAAGCCTCCGGTACAGGCAATATGAAGCTGGCGCTGAATGGTGCGCTGACCGTAGGTACGCTCGACGGGGCCAACGTTGAAATCGCTGAACAGGTGGGTGAAGAGAATATCTTTATCTTTGGCAATACGGTGGACCAGGTCAAGGCGCTGAAAGCCAGTGGCTATCAGCCGCTGAAGTTACGCAAAAAAGATAAACATCTTGATAGCCTGTTGAAAGAGCTGGAGAAAGGATTTTTCAGTGATGGCGATAAACACGCGTTCGACATGATGCTGCACAGCCTGGGCAAAGGGGGCGATCCGTGGCTGGTGCTGGCCGACTTCGCCAGTTACTGCGAAGCACAGCTGAAGGTGGAAGCGCTGTACCGTGACCAGGAGGCCTGGACGAAAGCGGCTATTCTGAATACGGCCCGCACCGGGATGTTCAGCTCCGATCGTTCGATTCGGGATTACCAGCAGCGTATCTGGCAGGCAAAACGGCCCGGGAGAGGCGATGGACTTAAAAAAGCGTGAGCAGGCCGCTACGGCGGCGGGTATTGCTTCGAAATATATTAATGCACGCGGGCAGCCGGAAGCGGTGAGCGCCGGGACGCGCGAAAAGCTGCTTGAGGCAATGGCCGCCGTTCCTGATAGGGGAAATGCACCATTGCCACCCTGTCGTGTGCTGCTGAAAAAACGGACTCAACAGCTTCAGGTGGGGGGAAAAGGGAATTATCAGTGGCAATTTGACAGTGAGCAGGGGAAAACCCACCAGGGGTCTGTGTCTGGTGGAGAGGTGCTGACGCTGCCGGCGAATCTGCCAGAAGGTTATCATCATCTGTTGCTCACGCAGGGGAAAAAACAGTGGCCGTGCCGGATTATTGTGGCACCAAAACGCTGCTATGAGCCTGCAGAGTTAAAGCGCGGCGACAAACTGTGGGGCGCCTGCGTGCAGCTCTATACGCTGCGATCGGCCCAGAACTGGGGCATCGGTGACTTCGGCGATTTGAAGCACATGGTCAGCGAAATCGCCACACGCGGCGGTGCATTTATTGGTCTCAATCCGATTCACGCGCTTTATCCTTCCCTGCCTGAAAATGCCAGTCCGTACAGCCCGTCGTCACGGCGCTGGCTCAACGTGATGTATATCGATGTGGCTGCCGTGCCGGATTTCCAGCACAGCAAGGCCGCTCAGCGCTGGTGGCAGAAAAAGAGCACCCAGACGGCGTTACACACTGCACGCGATGCTGACTGGGTGGATTATGCGCGGGTGGGGGCATTAAAAATTCAGGGGCTACGTCATGCCTGGTCGCAGTTCACCGCACGTGATGCGCAGGACGCCAGCGTGCAGCACTTTGAGGCCTTTATCAACGCCGGGGGAGAAAGCCTGTTAAACCAGGCCGCCTTTGATGCCCTGCACTGCGCTATGCTGAAGGACGATCCTGCTCGCTGGGGCTGGCCGGTATGGCCTGAAAATGTACAGCAGGGCGATAGCGAGGCGGTGCAGCAGTTTTGCCGTGAGCAGCAGGATGAAGTGCGTTTCTGGTCATGGCTGCAATGGCTGGCGAATCGTCAGTTTGATGCGTGCTGGCAGTGTTGCCAGCAGCACCAGATGCCAGTGGGGCTTTACCGGGACTTAGCCGTGGGCGTGGCGGAAGGCGGCTCCGAAACCTGGTGCGATCGTGAACTCTACCGGTTGAAAGCTTCCGTTGGCGCGCCGCCGGATATCCTCGGCCCGCTGGGGCAAAACTGGGGATTGCCGCCGATGGACCCGCACGTGATGGCGGCGCGTGGCTACCAACCGTTTATCGACCTGCTGCGGGCGAATATGGCGAGCTGCGGCGCACTGCGCATCGATCATGTGATGTCGCTGTTGCGCCTGTGGTGGATCCCTTACGGTGAAACGGCCAACTTCGGTGCCTATGTCCACTATCCGGTGGATGACTTAATGGCAATCCTCGCGTTGGAAAGTCAGCGCCATCAGTGCATGGTGATCGGTGAGGATCTTGGTACTGTACCGACGGAAATTGTCAGTAAACTGCGCGACAGTGGTATCTATTCGTGGAAGGTTCTCTACTTCGAGCAGGAGAGTGGGGATCGTTACCGGGCACCCTCCGTTTGGCCACGCCAGTCTATGGCGAGTGCGACGACCCATGACCTGCCGACGCTGCGTGGCTTCTGGAGTGCCGGGGATCTGACTCTGGGTCAAACGCTGGGTATTTATCCTGACAAGCTGGTCCTCAAAGGGTTGTTTGAGCATCGCGTCCGCCAGAAACAGGCATTGCTGGAGGCATTGCATCGTCATCACTGTGTGCCAAAAAGCTGTGGTAAACGGGCGGACAGGCTGGCGATGACAACGGTGCTCAATCGTGGATTACAGCGTTTTATTGCCGACAGCAACAGCGCACTGCTGGGGCTGCAACCAGAGGACTGGCTGAATATGGCCGATCCGGTGAATGTACCGGGCACCACCGATCAGTATCCCAACTGGCGGCGTAAACTGAGCGTCACGCTGGAGGCCATGTTTGCCGATGATCGCGTTAATCGCTTAATTAAGGATATCGATAAACGACGTAAAGCCCCGTAATAATCGTGCGAGGCATGCCTCGCCGTATCAACTATTGCCGCATCACGTAGGGGTCGGGCATGCCCGACCCGTTTCTCTTGCGGTCCGCCCGGCGCTTACGGCGTAAAGGCTTTAAAAATCACCGAACCGTTTACACCACCAAAACCGAAACCGTTAACCAGCACGCTGCGGATGGTCATCTGCTGCGCACTGTTTTTAACGATGTTCAGCCCTTCAGCAGCACTGTCCAGCTGTGTGATATTCAGCGAAGGTGGCGCAATCTGCTGACGCATTGCCATCAGTGAGAAGATCGCCCCCACAGCCCCGGCGGCGCCCAGCAGATGCCCGGTGGCGGATTTGGTTGAGGAGATCGCCGTGTGAGCGCCTTCACCCAGTACCCGACGCAGCGCATTGATTTCGGCAAGATCGCCGACCGGCGTCGAGGTAGAGTGCGCGTTGATATAATCGATATCGCGCCCTGTTATCCCTGCCTGCTGGAGCGCAATGGTCATCGCACGCGCAGCGCCTTCGCCATCTTCCGGCCCGGAAGTGATGTGGTAAGCATCCGAGGTGGTGCCATAACCGACCACTTCACCAAGGATTGTGGCGCCACGCGCCTGAGCACGGGTCAATTCCTCCAGTACCAGCATCCCGGCACCTTCTCCCATCACAAAACCATCACGTGCCTGGTCGAACGGGCGCGAAGCCTGCTCAGGATGGTCGTTAAAGGCTGTTGAGAGCGCGCGGGCGGCCTGGAAGCCCCCGAGTGAAACCGGATTGATGCAAGATTCACAGCCACCCACCACGGCGATATCCGCATCATCAAAACGGATGGCGCGGAAACCGTCACCGATACTTTGAATGCTGGCCGCGCAAGCGGAAACGGGTGTTCCCAGCATGCCCTTGAAGCCATATTTGATCGCCACGTGTGACGCCGCGAGATTGGCGATAAACGACGGAATGGTAAACGGGGACAGTTTACGGCTGCCTTTTTCTGCCACGGTTTTGACCGCATTGCTGATGGCATGAAAACCGCCAATGCCGGTGGCAATAATGGTGGCGGTGCGCAGACGTGCGGTTTCCGATAGATTATGTAAGCCGGCCTGCGTGATGGCTTCTTCGGCCGCTGCCAGCGCCAGATGAATAAAGCGGTCCGCTTTACGCTGCTCTTTCACCGGAATAAGCGCAGCAATATCAAAACCGTGCTGCGGGTCTTGTTCGATGGAGGGAACCTGCCCACCCACGCGGATGGCCGTATCGCCATAGGCCTCTTCAGGAAGATGACGAATCCCGGACTGACCGGCGATCAGCCGTTGCCAGCTACCGTCTACGCCATTACCGAGCGGGCTGATTAAGCCCATACCTGTGATCACGACTCTTCTGCCAATATTGTTCAACATGATGACCTGTAGGTTGCGAAAACAGGTTTCAGTGTACACGTGTAAGCTGAAAAATCCAGCGTCAATCACGCCAGGGAAAATTAAACAGGCAGTCGGGGGAAAATTAAACCGGGGGCGTGAAATCGCGGGGAAAGAAAAGAGAAGGGGCCGGATATCCGGCCCCAGGTCATCAGTAGAACGAATGCTCACCGCGTTCGTGTTCTGTCAGGTCGCGTACGCCTTTCAGTTCAGGGAACGCCGCCAGCATCTCTTTCTCGATGCCTTCTTTCAGGGTCACATCGACCATGGAACAGCCGTTACAGCCGCCGCCAAATTGCAGAATAGCGAAACCTTCGTCGGTGATTTCCATCAGGGAAACTTTACCGCCGTGGCTCGCCAGCTGTGGGTTGATCTGGGCCTGCAACAGGTACTCAACACGCTCAATTAACGGGGCATCTTCGTTAACTTTACGCATTTTGGCGTTCGGTGCTTTCAGCGTCAGCTGTGAACCCAGGTTATCGGTCACAAAGTCGATTTCAGCGTCTTCCAGATAGGGTGCGCTGAGGGCATCAACATAGGCTGACAGCAGGGGAAACTTCAGTTCAGTATCCGTTGCTTCTACTGCATCGGGTGGGCAGTAGGAAACACCGCACTCGGCAGTCGGTGTACCCGGATTAATCACGAATACACGAATTTGGGTGCCATCTTCCTGCTTTGACAGCAGTTTTGCGAAGTGCTCTTGTGCAGAGTCGGTAATTAGGATCATGGCGATTGCTCAATAGTTAACTAATTTCATTGGTTATAATACGCCCATCACCGACGCTCTACAAGGTTCGGCACAGGCACCAGATCTGTACGCTGGCAGCACCCCTGGCCAGCAGAATGCGGCTTATCTCTGCGACGGTACTGCCCGTGGTGACCACATCATCTAATAAGGTGATATGCAGCCCGCGCACATCAATTTCAAGTGTAAACGCGCCGCGTAAGTTTTTACGCCGCGCCAGAGCGCCCAGACGGTGCTGAATACGCCCCGCACGTATACGTGTGATGGCTCGGGGTAAATAACGACATTGCGTCCAGCGTGCCAGACAGTGAGCCATATCCTCTAACTGATTATAGCCGCGTTGCCACGCCCGGCGATGATGCAGTGGGACCGTCAGCAATACATCCGGACGATGCAGCCCGCTTTCACGCCGTTGCATTAACCAGCATAGCAGTATCAACCGGGCCAGCGTTACCGCAAGTGCGGTGGTGCGATAAAACTTTAGCCGGTTTACGAGCTGGCTGAGCGGTGGTTGCCAGGGCGTGACGAACACCAGCCACTGCCAGGGAGGTGGGCTGTGCAGGCAGCGGCCGCATTCACGGGTTGTTTCGCCGCTGGGCAGTCCACAGCGTGGGCAACCACCGCGCATCGCCAGAAGGTGGCGTAAACAAACGGTGCACAAGCCGTGCTGTGCAAGGCTGAGCGGCATCAGACATAGCCAACAGCCTGCTGGCATTGGTAGCATGGCGACCTCGTAATTTAAATACAGGACGATAACCGATGACGGTGCTTCACTGGGAGACTATTGGACAGGGCGATCGCCATCTTGTGCTGCTGCACGGATGGGGGTTGAACGCCGGGGTGTGGCATTGCATTAGCGAGCGGCTCAGCGCACATTTTTGTCTGCATCTGGTGGATCTTCCCGGTTATGGTCACAGCCAGGGATTCCCGGCAATGACGCTCGATGAGATGGCGGCAGCTGTGCTGGCGCAGGCCCCTGAGCAGGCCATCTGGCTGGGCTGGTCGCTGGGTGGCCTGGTTGCCAGCCAGGTGGCGCTGAATGCGCCGCAGCGGGTGCGTGGTCTGGTCAGCGTGGCATCCTCACCGCGTTTCAGTGCGGAAACCGATTGGCCCGGCATAAAACCGGAAACGCTGACCTCATTTCAGCACCAGTTGAGTGAGGATTTCCAGCGCACCGTGGAGCGGTTTCTCGCGTTACAAACCCTGGGGACGGACAGCGCTCGCCAGGATGCCCGGGCATTGAAAAGCGTGGTGTTTGAGCGACCGGTACCTGCGGTTGAGGTCCTGAACGGCGGGCTGGAAATTCTCAAGACGGCAGACGTGCGCCAGGCGCTCGCCGCGCTGTCCATACCATTTTTACGCCTGTATGGGGCGCTGGATGGCTTAGTACCACGAAAAATTGTCCCGCTGCTTGATGATGCCTGGCCAGCCAGTACCAGCCATATTATTGAGAAAGCGGCCCATGCGCCTTTTATCTCGCATCCGGCCGATTTTTGTCAGCAGATTATCGATTTCAGTGAGAACGTCAGGCCCTGAGGAGCGCCATCTCTGGGCAACTGAGCGGGGGAGGCAGAGTGGCGTTACGTATTGCAACAATTCACTGCGTTGTCGGTTTGCACATCGCGGTCGATAATGGTCACGGCACTATTTTTTACTGCCATTGATAACTGGAAATATTTACCTAAGGAGAGGAAATTGTATGAAAAAGCTGATCACTATCTCTGCACTGATGTTGACGACCCTGGCGGCATTTAATGCCAGTGCAGCCGAGCAGATCACCCGCGAAAAAGCGCAGGAGATGAAGCTGGAAAAAATCGGTACGGTGACGACAAACTCCACCACCGATCCGATGGATGCCAACGCCCGCTTATCGAAAAAAGCCGATGAGAAAGGCGGTAAATACTATGTGATCATCGCAGCCCAGCAGGGGAACCGCGATCACGCATTGGCTGACGTCTATAAGTAAGCGATAGTCCCTGCCCGCCATCGGTGGGCAGTTTCAGGCTTTCAGCCAGCGGAATTCCCACGCTTCCAGCAGCATCGCCTGCGCACCATCAATACGATCGCCACTGGCAATATCCCGATACCAGCGCGCCTCTGGCAGCATCATACTCACCGCTTTATTGCTCAGGTTAAACACGCACCACAGGGATTCCTGTTCTTCTCTTGCCTGGCGTTTCATCACCAGCAGTGAATTGTCACTGTCGATGATGCTCATGGGATTATCCGGATGGAAGGCCGTCTGCTGGATACGCAACTGAATGAGCTGGCTGAGGGCATAGTAGACTCGTTGTCGCAGTGAATCCTTTTCCATTAACGCCTGTTCGATATCGCTGACGGCATATTTCTGGCGGTTGATTGCCCGGTTGTACCCGGCAGTTTTTACGCCTTCAACATCGTTACGTGAGCCGAGAATACTTTGCACGTAGATGGCCGGTACGCCAGGAAAGGCCAGCAGCAGCGCATGGGCCAGCAGGAAACGTCGCAGGCGCGTATCGTCATCATCCGCTTTCTGATTCAGGGCATCCATGTAGGTGACATTGATTTCATACGGACTGGTGCTGCCATCAGGGTTATTTTTATAGGAGATCAGCGCTCCTTCCATCGCCAGATCGCGTACCAGCGAGACGATCTCGGTTTCCGGCAGAATGCCGCGTAAGGGGTTCAGGCCGATGCCGTCATGTGACGCGAGGAAATTGAAGAATGTGGTGCTGCCGCTGCCGCCATCGAGGGAGGCGGCCCACTGGCGAAGGGCACGTGACGATCCATAATGGATTGCGTGCAGCACCAGCGGCGGCAGTGAAAACTGATACACCATCTGCGCCTCATCACGACCATTACCAAAATAGCTGATGTTATCTTTGTGCGGAACGTTGGTTTCCGTTAACACCACCGTGCCTGGTGCCACTTCGTTGGCAATAGCGCGAAACAGCTTGACCAGCTGGTGGGTTTTTTCCAGATGAATACAGGACGTTCCCGGCGTTTTCCACATATAGCCCACCGCATCCAGGCGCAGGTAATCGGCGCCTTTTTGCAGATAATCCAGTACCACGTTCACCATCGCGATCAGCACTTCCGGGTTAGCGAAGTTCAGGTCGATCTGATCGGCGCTGAAGGTGGTCCAGATAAAACGGGTTTCACCGTCGGCCATCGCAAAAGGCGTGAGAAGGGGTGAGGTGCGCGGGCGGGTGACTGCGCTTAAATCGGTGGTGGGCGGCATGCTGATAAAGAAATCGTCCCAGCCGGGGTCCTGCGCCAGATAGTGGCGAAACCAGGCGCTTTCAGATGACATGTGGTTGCAGACAAAATCAAACATCAGCCGGGTATGCTGGCGCAGGGCGGCGACGTCCTGCCAGTCGCCACATTTGGGGTCCACCTGGTGATAGTCAATGACTGAGAAACCATCGTCGGAGGACCAGGGGAAAAAAGGCAGCAGATGAACCAGATTAAAGCTGGATTGCAGGTGCTGTTGCCAGAAACGAGAGAAGGTCGTCAGGGTGGGCGTGTTCTCTTCATGAAACTGATCGGCGTAGGTGATCAGCACCACGTCTTTTTCATCCCAGTGTGGTTTACGCGACTGTTGAATACGCTCCCGCGCATCAGCAATCAGCGTATGCAGCCGCTGTAAGCAGGATGGCGGGAAAGTGTAATCGTAGATCTTATCTATTAAGTTATTGATAATATCCATTATTATTCGAATTGCCACCGCGGGTGAAAAATTCAGACGTTATTTTTCACTGTAGACGCTGGTCACAAAATCGCAACCTGCATCAGTGGCAACGACCGTTTTTGGCGCAGTTCTGGCAGCCGGTACTGACCTGTTTAACCGGGATCTGGGCCGGGGTGATGCGCACGCGGCGTAGCGCGCCCAGCAGCAGGGCATTGAACAACAGGACAGTGGCAATAATCAGACTGCTGCTGCCTGGATGCTGGTGGAAACTGGCAACCTGATAAAACAGGGTGGCCAGCGAGTAAGCCAGATCCAGCCCCCACAGGATCGAGAACAGCATCCAGCGGTTACTGCTTTCACGGGCAATGGCACCCATTACTGAAACGCAGGGCACGTACAGCAGCACAAAAATCAGGTAGCTGTAGGCGGCAGCATCGCTGGCGAACTTGCTGTGCATCGTACCCATTGCGCCGCTGGCCATTTCCGCATCGCCTTTACTGGCCTCAATGGGGTTGGCGAGAACGCTGAGGCTGAAAGTGGCTTTGATGCCTTGCCATGTCTCAATCAGCGCGTCACTCAGCTGCGTGCGAAGACTGAACTGCTCAGGGTCGAATGCCTGCTGTTGCAGCGCTTCGGCGGTGTAGAGAGTATTCAGCGTGCCGACCACCACTTCTTTTGCCATCGCTCCGGTCAGCAGACCGACGGTAGCCTGCCAGTTATCATCGTGAACACCGATCGGTGCCAGCAGTGGTGTCAATGTCTGGCTGACGCTGGCCAGCGCGGAGTCGTTCAGATGACTCACCGGCTTGCCGCTAAACGAAAAACTGTTTAGCGCACCGATAAGCATACTGACCAGCACAATCACTTTCCCGGCCCGCAGGACAAACCCCCGCAGACGCTGCCAGGTTTGCAACAGCAGACTTTTGGCGTGAGGAACGTGCCACAGTGGCAGCTCCATTACAAAGGGACTGGCGTTACCGCGCATCAGCGTATGCTTAAGCAGCAGGCCAGTGGCGATGGCCGCGCAAATCCCCAACAGATAGAGGCTGAAAACGACCAGGGCACCACGCTGACCGAAAAAGGCCGCCGCAAAGACCGCGAAAATCGCCAGCCGCGCTCCGCAGGAGATAAACGGCGCCATCAGTACGGTGATCAACCGCTCCCGTGGGGCGTCCAGCGTGCGTGCTCCCATTACCGAGGGCACATTGCAGCCAAAGCCAACAATCAGCGGCACAAAGGATTTACCGGGCAGACCAAGCGCCTGCATCAACCGATCCATCACAAAGGCGGCACGCGCCATATAACCGGAATCTTCCAGCAGAGAGAGGAACAGGTACATCATGCCGATCTGCGGTATCAGCGGCATGACGGTATTGATCCCACCGCCGATGCCCTGCGCCAGGAAAAGCGTCAGCCATAACGGTAGGTGCAGCGTAGCGCCCAGCCACTGCGTACCCTGAATAAATATCGCCGCTGATCCGAGGTCGAAAAGCGGTTGTAGTGCGCCACCAAGGTTGATGGCGAGGAAGAACATCATATACATCACCAGCAGAAACAACGGCAGGCCCAGCCAGCGGTTCATGGTCAGGCGATCCAGGCGCTGGCTGAACAGGCTACGGCTTCCGGCGGCACGGATGACCTTGTGGCAGAGTGATTCGAGAGTCTGATAACGGCTACTGGCAATGGACTGAGCGGCATCCTCCCCCAGACGTTCATGGATGCCTGGCAGTAACGCCTGGGCTGCGGGCATCTGCTGCTGGCTCCAGATATCCCCTTCCAGCATATGCAGGGCCAGCCAGCGTTTCTGCCCTTCTGGCGTGGTGGCGGGCATGGCAGCGACCAGTTCACGCAACGCTTGTTGCAGCGGCTGCGAATAGGGGACAGCAAGCGGGGTGGGCTGGCGTGAATAACGGTCGATGGTCTCTTTCAGGCGATTAATGCCGCGCCCGCGAGTGGAAACCAGCGGTATCACCGGACAGCCCAGCGCCTCTTCCAGCGCCGGGAGGTCTAACTCTGTTTGCTGGCTTTCAACAATATCCAGCATGTTCAATGCCACGATGCAGGGCTGCCCCATCTCCAGCAGCTGCAAGGTCAGATAAAGATTGCGTTCAAGGTTGCTGGCATCCACCACGTTAACCACCAGGTCGGCATCACCGCTCAGGAGATACTGACAGGCAATCTGTTCATCCAGCGATGCCTGTGCCGAGAGCGTGGTGAGTGAGTAGCAGCCTGGCAGATCAACCAACTGCACCTGATGCTCTTCTGTGGTGAACTGCCCTTCTTTGCGCTCGACGGTCACACCGGCCCAGTTACCGACCCGCTGGCGCGATCCGGTGAGCTGGTTAAACAAGGTAGTTTTGCCTACGTTAGGGTTCCCGGTCAGTGCGATAGTCGTGGTTTTCATGCGACCTCTCCGGCTGACTGCATGGCTTCCAGTTGGAGTAATGCAAGATCCTTTTTGCGCAACATTAGGCTGACGTGGCGGGTTTCAATATGTAGGGGATCGCCCAGTGGAGCGATACGGATCAGCCGAAAGGTGATGCCGGGCAACAGGCCCAGCGCCATGAGTTTCTGGCGAAATACCGGATTGATGGATGACGAAAAACCGACGATTCGGTAGGCGTGCTGTGGGATCATTTGCATTGGCGGTGCCTGCTTAAATAGACACTGATAATTTTAATGAGAGTGATTCTTGCTCACATTGATATGGAGCAACTTAATCGCAGGGCAGACGCGGAGGTTAGGAAAAAAGAGCGGGCCATCAGGCCCGCCGGGGGGATTAGCTTTTTTTGCCAAAGGCGGCAGCCAGCGCATCGCCCATCGCGCTGTTGCCCGCAGGCTGGGCGGCAGGGCGCTTGTTGTTGGCTTTTGCCGGGCGCGCGTTGTCACGGTCCGGCGATTTGTTGCCGCCACCGCGTCGCGCGTTGGTTTCGCCTGGCTGCTCGTCAAGGCGCATGGTCAGCGCAATACGCTTACGCTGTAAATCCACTTCCATCACCTTCACCTTGACCACATCACCGGCTTTCACCACTTTGTGTGGGTCATCGACAAATTTATCGGCCAGTGAGGAGATATGCACCAGACCATCCTGATGGACGCCGATATCGACGAAGGCGCCGAAGTTGGTGACGTTAGTCACCGAGCCTTCCAGCACCATCCCCGGGAGCAGGTCATTCATGGTGTCGACGCCGTCAGCGAACTGTGCGGTTTTAAACTCAGGACGTGGATCGCGACCCGGTTTTTCCAGTTCTTTGATGATGTCACTCACGGTCGGCACGCCGAAACGCTCATCGGTAAAATCAACGGCTTTCAGATTACGCAGCTCAGTCGGGTTACCCATCAGGTCGTTAAGAGCCTGCTCGGTGGCGGCGAGAATACGCTGCACGACCGGATAAGCTTCCGGGTGCACGGTAGAGGCATCCAGTGGGTTATCGCCCTGAGTGATGCGAAGGAATCCGGCGCACTGTTCAAAGGCTTTCGGCCCCAGACGACCGACTTTCAGTAACTGCTGACGGTTCTGGAAACGGCCGTTCTCATCACGCCAGGTGACAATGTTCTGGGCGATCATCTTGCTCAGCCCTGCCACGCGCGTTAGCAGCGGCACAGAGGCGGTATTCAGATCGACACCCACGCCGTTCACGCAGTCTTCCACCACCGCATCCAGTTTTCTCGCTAACTGGCTCTGGCTGACGTCATGCTGGTACTGGCCGACACCAATGGATTTCGGGTCGATTTTTACCAGTTCGGAGAGCGGATCCTGTAAGCGACGGGCGATGGAAACCGCGCCACGCAGCGAGACATCCAGGCCAGGGAACTCCAGTGCCGCCAGTTCGGAAGCGGAATAGACCGAGGCTCCCGCTTCGCTGACGATGACTTTCTCGCCCTGGACCTGCGGGAACTGCTTTTGCACCTCAAGATAGAAACGCTCGGTTTCACGAGATGCCGTACCGTTGCCGATGGCGACCAGTTCAACCTGATGTTTGGTACAGAGTGCTGCTACGGCCGCTGCGGCTTTCGCAGTCTGCCCGGTGTGAGGATAGATGGTGTCTGTCGCGACCAGCTTCCCGGTCGCATCCACCACGGCGACTTTGACCCCGGTACGCAGGCCAGGATCGAGACCCATCGTGGCGCGCATCCCCGCCGGCGCCGCCATCAACAGATCGTGCAGATTGCGGGCGAAGACATTAATCGCTTCGTCTTCCGCGCGTTCACGCACGGTGCCCATCAGTTCGGTTTCGAGGTGCAGCAGCACCTTGATGCGCCAGGTCCAGCTGACTACGGCTTTACGCCAGGTATCCGCTGGCGCATTGTTCAGGCGCAGATTCAGATGGTCTGTGATGATCTGCTCACCGTGGCTTTCGCGCGGTGGTTCATCAAACTGCGGATCAGCATTCAGCGCCAGCTGTAAGATACCTTCGTTACGCCCACGGAACATGGCCAGCGCACGGTGGGAAGGTACGGTGGATAACGCTTCATGATGATCGAAGTAGTCACGGAATTTTGCGCCTTCCTCTTCTTTGCCATCGATCACACGTGCGACCAGGTGTGCATTTTTCCACAGGTAGTCACGCACTTTTGCCAGCAGTCCGGCATCTTCTGCGAAACGTTCCATCAGGATGTAGCGTGCACCATCCAGCGCCGCTTTGGTGTCAGCAACACCTTTGTCGGCATCAATGTAGCCAGCGGCCAGTTGTTCAGGATCGTGAGACGGCTCCTGCCATAACGTGTCTGCCAGGGGTTGCAGACCGGCTTCTATCGCGATCTGACCGCGCGTGCGGCGCTTCTGTTTGTAAGGCAGATAGAGGTCTTCGAGCTCGGTTTTACTCAGGGTGGCGTTGATTGCCGCTGCCAGCTCATCGGTCAGTTTTCCCTGGTCGGCAATGGATTTCAGAATGGACTGGCGGCGGTCGGCAAGCTCGCGCAGGTAACCCAGTCGGGTCTCCAGCTGACGCAGTTGGGTATCATCTAACCCGCCGGTCACTTCCTTACGATAACGTGCGATAAACGGCACGGTATTTCCTTCGTCCAGCAGGCGAACAGCGGCTTCAACCTGTTCTGGTCTGGCCTTTAGCTCACTTGCAATCAGGCGGCTCAGTGAATTATTCATCATTGTTGGGACACTTTTTAGCTTAAGAAATTGGCAACAGTTATACGGATTGCAGCAGCATAATGCCAGTCATCAGACTGTCAGCATGGCTGCAACGGCGAGTTTAGGATTCTTTGACGTAGCTGATCGCATTGACGTACCACAGTGCTTCACCCACTGGGGTGTGGACGATGGCGGCATCCCCGATCTCTTTTTTCAGCAATGCACGCGCCATCGGCGAGTCGATAGAGATATAGTCATTGCGACCGAAGATCTCGTCATAGCCGACAATGCGGAAATGCTTCAGATCGCCATCATCGTTTTCCACCTCAACCCAGGCACCGAAAAACACTTTGCCATCCTGCTGTGGGGAATAGTCGACAATACGCAACTGTTCCAGGCACTTGGTCAGATAGCGTATCCGGCGGTCAATTTCACGCAGGCGTTTTTTGTTGTACTGATAGTCGGCATTTTCACTGCGATCGCCAAGGCTGGCCGCCCAGGTGACCTTCTTCGTCACTTCCGGGCGCTCTTCACGCCACAGGAAGTCCAGCTCCTGCTTCAGCAGGTTGTAGCCTTCGCGGGTAATCAGTTTGGTTTTCATCATTCAGCCATCGTCATCGTGATATGCAGACTATTTTGTTGTGCTGTGTGACGGGATGCAAATTCATTGTTCCGAATTATGCCGCAACGTTACTGCTTGTTTGTCATGATAAATACGCTGGAAAAAACCGTTCATCCCCTGGTTTTTTTGACCCAGATTACAGATAAGCTGCTGTTTAATATGCTTTGTAACAATTTCGGCTACAATATAAACCATTATTGACTGTTACATTCAGGCATCTTTTTTAAAAATACAGGCTCAGGCAATAGCGCCTTTGGGAGTAACGAAATGCAAGAAAATTACAAAATCCTGGTGGTAGATGATGACATGCGTTTGCGTGCACTGCTGGAGCGTTATCTGACCGAGCAGGGCTTCCAGGTGCGTAGTGTGGCCAATGCTGAGCAGATGGATCGCCTGCTGACGCGTGAATCATTCCACCTGATGGTGCTGGACCTGATGTTACCTGGCGAAGATGGCTTGTCGATTTGCCGCCGTCTGCGCAGCCAGAGCAACCCCATGCCGATTATTATGGTCACCGCCAAAGGCGAGGAAGTGGATCGTATCGTGGGCCTCGAAATCGGTGCGGATGACTATATTCCAAAACCGTTCAACCCACGTGAACTGCTGGCCCGTATCCGTGCGGTGCTGCGTCGTCAGGCGAATGAACTACCGGGTGCGCCTTCTCAGGAAGAAGCGGTGATTGCTTTCGGTAAATTCAAGCTGAACCTCGGTACCCGCGAGATGTTCCGTGAAGATGAGCCGATGCCACTGACCAGCGGCGAGTTCGCCGTGCTGAAAGCGCTGGTGAGCCACCCGCGTGAGCCGCTGTCGCGCGATAAACTGATGAACCTGGCCCGTGGTCGTGAGTACAGTGCGATGGAGCGTTCTATCGACGTACAGATCTCCCGTTTGCGCCGTATGGTGGAAGAAGATCCGGCTCATCCACGCTACATCCAGACCGTTTGGGGCCTGGGCTATGTCTTCGTGCCGGACGGCAGTAAAGCATGAGGCGATTCCGCTTCTCTCCCCGTAGTTCATTTGCCCGCACACTGTTATTGATCGTTACCCTGCTGTTCGTCAGCCTGGTAACGACTTATCTGGTGGTGCTGAACTTTGCAATTTTGCCCAGTCTGCAACAGTTCAACAAAGTGCTGGCCTATGAAGTTCGTATGTTGATGACCGACCGTTTGCAGTTGGAAGATGGCACGCAGCTGGAAGTGCCTCCGGCATTTCGCCGTGAAATCTACCGTGAACTCGGCATCTCGCTGTATACCAATGCAGCGGCGGAAGAGAGCGGATTACGCTGGGCGCAGCACTATCAGTTTCTCAGCCAACAGATGGCGCAGCAGTTGGGTGGCCCGACCGATGTCCGTGTGGAGGTCAATAAGAACTCCCCGGTGGTGTGGCTGAAAACCTGGTTGTCGCCGGATATCTGGGTGCGCGTCCCCCTGACCGAGATCCATCAGGGCGATTTCTCTCCATTGTTCCGCTACACGCTGGCGATTATGTTGCTGGCGATCGGTGGAGCCTGGCTGTTTATACGTATCCAGAACCGCCCGCTGGTGGAGCTGGAGCACGCGGCGTTACAGGTGGGTAAAGGCATTATCCCCCCGCCACTGCGCGAGTATGGTGCCTCTGAGGTCCGTTCCGTGACGCGGGCATTTAATCAGATGGCATCTGGCGTGAAGCAGTTAGCCGATGACCGAACCCTGCTGATGGCCGGGGTGAGTCATGACCTGAGAACGCCATTGACGCGTATTCGTCTGGCAACGGAAATGATGTCAGAGCAGGATGGCTATCTGGCTGAGTCGATCAATAAAGATATCGAAGAATGTAATGCGATTATCGAACAGTTTATTGATTACCTGCGTACCGGGCAGGAGATGCAGTTTGAACGCGCGGACCTCAACAGTGTGCTGGGAGAAGTGGTGGCGGCAGAAAGCGGTTACGAGCGTGAAATTGAGAATGCCGTGATGTCCGCTGAGCTGATGCTGGATATCAATCCCCTTGCGATTAAGCGTGCGATTGCCAACATGGTCGTCAATGCTGCCCGCTATGGTAATGGCTGGATTAAGGTCAGTTCCGGGCGTGAGCTGCATCGAGCCTGGTTCCAGGTAGACGATGATGGTCCCGGTATTGAACCCGACCAGCTTAAGCACCTGCTTCAGCCGTTTGTGCGTGGTGACAGCGCACGCAGTACCAGCGGAACGGGCCTGGGACTGGCGATTGTGCAGCGTATTATTGATGCTCACCAGGGGGCGCTGGAGATTGGTAAGAGTGAAAAAGGGGGCTTACGCATTCGTGCCTGGCTGCCATTGCCACCTGCCAGCCTTCCGCCAGGGCCTACCCAGTGACAGGCAAGGGTGCGGCATGATGTCGTAGGGGTGAGGCATGCCTCACCCGATTCCACTGACTGGCTTACAGTTTCGGCCCGGCTTTCACCAGTGCTTCACCCGCTTTAGTGTCGGTGAACTTATCGAAGTTGTTGATAAACCTCTGCGCCAAATCCCGAGCCTTTGTTTCCCATTCGGCTTCACTCGCCCAGGTTTGACGCGGGTCGAGCAGTTTGCTGTCTACGCCTTGCAGGGTCAGCGGTATCTCCAGGTTGAAAACAGGCAACGTGGTGGTTTCTGCATGGGCGATGTCGCCACTGAGGATAGCGTTGATAATCGCCCGTGTATCGGCGAGCGAAATACGTTTCCCACTGCCGTTCCAGCCGGTATTCACCAGCCAGGCTTCTGCGCCTGCGTCCTTCATCCGTTTCACCAAAACCTCTGCGTACTGTGTGGGGTGCAGGGTCAGGAACGCGGCACCAAAGCAGGCTGAGAAGGTGGGAGTAGGTTCGGTGACTCCACGCTCAGTACCGGCCAGTTTGGCGGTAAAACCGGAAAGGAAATGGTACTGGGTCTGCTCGGCGGTCAGGCGTGATACGGGGGGCAGCACACCGAAAGCGTCAGCGGTCAGGAAAATCACTTTCTTCGCGTGGCCGGCTTTCGACACCGGTTTAACGATATTGTCGATATGATCAATCGGGTAGGAGACGCGGGTGTTCTCGGTCTTGCTGCTGTCGTCATAATCCACCGAACCATCGCTGCGAACGACAACGTTCTCCAGCAGGGCATCCGGGCGGATCGCATGGTAGATCTCCGGTTCTGCTTTTTCTGACAGTTTGATAGTTTTAGCGTAACAGCCCCCTTCAAAGTTAAACACGCCGTCATCATCCCAGCCATGTTCATCATCGCCAATCAGCTTGCGCTTTGGATCGGTAGACAGTGTGGTTTTGCCCGTGCCTGAGAGGCCGAAGAAAATGGCAACATCCCCTTTTTCACCGACGTTGGCCGAGCAGTGCATCGACGCAATCCCTTTTAGCGGCAGCAGGTAGTTCATCATAGTGAACAGCCCTTTCTTCATCTCGCCGCCGTACCAGGTTCCCCCGATAAGCTGCATGTTTTCCGTCAGGTTAAAGGCGACAAAGTTCTCGGAATTCAGCCCCTGTGCCTGCCAGTCCGGGTTGGTGCACTTGGCGCCGTTCATCACCACGAAGTCGGGTATGAAATTCGCCAGAGCTGCTTTATCCGGGCGGATAAACATGTTCTTCACGAAGTGCGCCTGCCAGGCGACTTCCGTGATAAAGCGTACGCAGAGGCGTGAGTCCGGGTTAGCGCCGCACCAGGCATCGATAACAAACAGGCGTTTGCCGGAGAGCTGCTTTGTGACAAGGTTTTTCAGCGACTGCCAGGTCTCCTGCGAGAGGGGGTGGTTATCGTTTTTACCTTTCCCATTGTCACTCCACCACAGCGTGTCGCGGGTGGTTTCGTCACGTACCAGATATTTGTCTTTCGGAGAGCGTCCGGTAAAAATGCCGGTATCAACGGCGACAGCGCCAGACTGCGTGACGATACCGCGCTCAAAACCGTTTAATGTGGGTAGGGTTTCTTCCTTAAACAGGGTGTCATAATCAGGATTATGAATCACCTTCACCGTATCAGTGATGCCATAAGCGACGAGGTCCTGCAAGGTCAGGTCGTTAGTGTGCATGTTACTGCTCCTTTGTCGGTTTTTTGTACTGCGTCAAATTGTAGGGGTATTTCAACTTTATTACCGCGAGCAACCTCCGGCTTCTGCATCAGTGCCGGGTGATGCCACGATCGCGCGCAGTTTACACCCGCCAGAAAACAGCGAAAGCGGCAAAGAAGGAAAATGAGAAGCCACGCCGGGTTCAATGAAAAGAATCGCATTTGTTGCATCAATAGTGCTAAGTCGGTGTCTTTTTGTAGTGATAAATACCAGGTTATGAAGAATTTTTAGCGGGAAAATGCGATTTTTTGTGACGGGAGTATCGTATTGTTTTTCGATAGAAAATAAAGACAGGCGGGGTAAAAACGGGGCATCGTTGAAAAGAAAAAGGCCGGGTAATATCCGGCCCCTGGCGATTAGTGAACCTGTTGGTCACCTGTCGCAGAATCATTACGGATCGCGGCAATATCGACCGCATCATAGACGTAGTGATTACCGCAGTAGTCACAGTGCATATCAATGTTGCCATCTTCCTGCAGGATCTGGTCCACTTCTTCATCCGGCAGTGTTCGCAGCACATCGCCGCAACGTTCGCGTGAACAGGTGCACTTGAAGCTCACGTTCTGGGGTTCAAACAGGGTGACTTCTTCCTGATGATAGAGACGCCACAGCACGTCATTTGCTGGCAGGCCCAGCAGCTCTTCTGTTTTGATCGTTTCTGTCAACGTCGCCAGATGGTTGAACTCATCCAGGCTGGCATCCTGAGCCGGCAGAACCTGCAACAGAATACCGGCTGCACCCACCTGCGATTCTGTTTCGCCGGTGCGGATAAACAGACGAGTAGGGAGCTGCTCTGAACGCATAAAGTAATCTTCCAGGCAGGCGGCAAGGGTGTCACCTTCCAGCCCGACTACGCCCTGGTAGCGCTCACCTTCTTTCGGAGAAATGGTGATCACCAGATAGCCATTGCCGACCATCTCTTTTAGGCTGCTCCCATCGGCAATCTCACCCTGCATACGTGCAACACCGCGCATTTCCTGAAGATTGTTACCGTTGATTACGGCCATATTAAGCGGGCCATCACCCTGTAACTGCACCGTGATGTCACCGTCAAATTTCAGGGTAGCTGTCAGCAGGCTGGTGGCCACCAGCAGTTCGCCAAGGACCTGTTGCACTGGCTGAGGGTAGTCATGACCCTCAATGATTTCCTGCCATGTCTGGGATACGGTAACCAATTCGCCGCGCACAGCATGGTTTTCGAACAGGTAACGGTGCATTTGGTCTTGCTGGGACATAGTGTTTCTCTCGAGTGTGGCGTTATTCGTCGCCAGAATGTTTAAATTTCATCAGGTCACGACGTTCCTTTTTATCAGGGCGCCGGTCAGGGTGCGGCATAGTGAGGGCATTCATTTTACGCGCCAGCGCCACTTTTTCCCGCTTCTCAATACTCTCTACCGTTTCGCGGTACAATTGTTGCGCAACAGTCGCCGGGCCACGTTTGTCAGTGATCGCTTCAATCACCACGGTGCGCTGATCGTTACCCTGGCGCAGCGTCAGCTCGGCAGCCACTTCCACCAGTTTACTGGGTTTGCTGCGTTGACCGTTGTAATGGACTTTGCCGCCTTCGATCATTTCGCGTGCGTCTGCCCGGGTTTTATAAAACCGTGCGGCCCAAAGCCATTTATCGAGCCGGACCCCGTCAGAGGGTTTCTCTTTCATCGCTGCTCCTTTTGGGAATACCCCTATATAGGGTGTCCCCCGTCATCTTTCAAGTTAACGGGTGGGGGCGTCCAGGATTATTTTGGGTATGGAGGGCATTAGCTATTAAAAATAGCACAGATGCGATGGGCTCAGAACATCGGCCGCACGGTCTGTATATCGTTGAGCGAATGGTTGAGGCATTTGTCGTAATACTGGTGAATTTCCATCATCCGAAGACGATTACGGTGAATGCGACGCAGTGCCAGTAGCGTGTTAATGACCAGGATCAGAGAGAGCAACAGCAACAACAGGCTGCTGCCGAGGTAGTGCCATAATGTGATGGTGTCCGGCTCGCTGTGCAGTGCGATGTGGCGTGTGCCGTTGGCATCGGTGGTGATGCTGGTAATGATCCCGTTAGCGTTAAACGGCGTGTGCAGCAGCATACCTGCCAGACGTTGCAGTTCTGGCCACTGGTCGGGGGCGTTGTAATCAAACAGTGATGCTGCCGGGGAGGGCTGATTCACCAACTGGCGACCTTCGTCACTGAGGATCAGAAAACCACCCGGAGGAGGGCTGTTCAGTGCGTCTGCGGCACGGCGTGTTTCACGATAGAAGAAAGAGGAGGTTGCGGTATTGACCAGATTTTCGAGCGCTTCGGCACTCACCGGGCGAAGTAACACGTTCATGCCGTTGAGTGCACCGGAATTGGCACGGTGCACCAGCGTTTGCCAGTCTTTGGCATTGCCGAGGTTGACCAGCGCATTTTTCAGACGCACACAGTCCTGTTCCTGGCTGCACAAATCCTGCGTTTTTTGCACGATATCCGAGAAATCGTCCAGCAGGATCATGCCTGACTTCTGAATGGCGGTGGCCAGCTGCGGATTGAGTTTTGGATCGGTGCTGGTCTGCGGATGAAGCTGCATCCGGGTGGTATCCAGCAGTGCGGTGGCTTTATCGATAATATCGGACTGCGGCAGGGGCAGGGGTTCAGCGTTGTTCCAGTATACCGCAGAGCAGTCGAACGGCATAAAGTCATAGCTGCGGTTGCCCTGATAGGTGGTTGGAATCGAACACATCCCCGTGCCTTTGACTTTCAGGCTGTCGCCCACATGCAGGGCAACGTTTTCTAAGTCACTCACCTGCGTGACCTGCAGACTTTCCGTGCCTTTAATCCATGCCAGGCTCAACTTCAGTGGCATGCTCAGGGGGATCCAGGAAATCAGCAGTACCAGCACCAACAACGCACCCGCAGCCAGCACAACATTTTTACGCCAGCGTTGGATTGGGAAATTACGCACCTCATCCTGCAGGGAGAGGAAACGTCCCTGGCGAACGACCTGGCGGTTAAGATAGATATCAACGTCGGTAGTTTGACCCAGGTCCTGGGCTACGTAGCTTTGCCAGTGTGGCGGATAGATCAAATCGATAATACCCAACGAGATGTTACTGACCTGACCCTGGTTGGATTCGCCAAATAAGCCCCAGCGTTTCGGTGCGCCGCGCAGGCAGTGGATGTCACGCAGGTCTTTCTCTGTGGGGCGGCGGTACAGCATCCAGATGCTGAATAAAATCATGCAGATACCCGCCAATATCAGCCAGGGCATCAGAACAACCGGCCCCACGAGGCTGATGAAAAACAGCAGTAATCCCGTGCTGATAAGCAGGGCTTCCCGGGTGCCATCCGGTTTGCTCAATGCATACTCTTCCAGACTCTCCTTGCGAACGCTGAGAAGCTCAACGTTCTCGCCCTCTTCTTTGCGGATAGAGGCATTTTGCCCGGTCGCGCGTACCATCGGCACCAGTGCAGGCGATTCCCAACGATATTGAGTCAGTGAGTGCCCATTGAGTGAAATGACCAGCGGGATCGTTTGCGTTTTAATGAGCTCAACGTAGTTCTCTTCCGCAATGTACTGCTCCCACAATGGGGGCAGATGCACTTCAACCGCATCCAGGTAGTAGCGCCATTTATTTTGGTCGTCGGTGGAGAGTCCGTAGCGGGTGATGGAGCGAGTGACGGGATAAACATTGTTGCTTTGAGATGTCAGAACCAGTTGTTCGGGTGAGCTGCTGGCACCGGTTGGCTGGGTATCATGCCGATTATTAGCCAGCATGGAGACGTAGCGTTCTACCGCTGTGCGTTCTTCGTCGCTCAGTTTGCGATAAGGGGGACTAATGAATGGCAGTGGTTTCGCCAACGGCGGGCGATGCCGCATAGCGTACCAAAAAAAACAACCTGCCGTCACCGAGCAGGCCAGCATTACAGCCAATATGATGACTATTGTGCTCATGCTCCCCTCATTCCTGCCACGATGCTCCTGTCATTTCTCTCGCATAAGATGGTGGGTCAATACCAGCCAAAAATGGCGAGTGAAGACAGAATAGGCAATTCACTGTGTGATTAAAAATAGCGCTAAAAATCATAAAATTAGAATAATTGTATAGCATGGCCGGGGGTGATGTTACCAGGCATTTGCCATAACAGATATCGGCATAATCCTATTTTTTAGTCGTTCAATTGACATTCTTTAAAAGATTTTCCTCATATTAACAAGGATTTGTTATAAAAAAGTAAAATGATTCATGCGATGATTGGATTCCTGCGGCACCTGCCGCACAATGGACAATAGCACACCCGTGTTTGCACCGGGCATGACGTTAACCTTATTCGGCTTTTCGCTGGGGCCATGATGACCAGACAATTACAAAAACCTACTATCCACAAAGTTGAAGCTGTTGCGCGCTCCAGGTTGTTCACGGTAGAAGCCGTTGATCTGGAGTTCAGCAACGGTGCGCGCCGTGTGTACGAACGTATGCGTTCCTCTGGCCGTGAAGCGGTTATGATCGTACCGATTGTCGACGATCATCTGATTCTGATTCAGGAATATGCTGTCGGGCTGGAAAGCTATGAGCTGGGGTTCCCGAAGGGATTGATTGATGCTGGCGAAACGCCGTTTGAAGCCGCCAATCGTGAACTAAAAGAAGAGGCCGGGTTTGGCGCTCATCAGTTGGAGACACTGGGAAAACTGACGATGGCGCCGTCCTATTTTTCCAGTCAGATGAACATTGTGGTGGCAGAGGGACTTTATCCTGAGCAACTGGAAGGGGATGAACCTGAGCCATTACCGCAACTGCGCTGGCCGCTAAATAATTTGCTGGCGCTCCTGGATGAACCTGATTTTCGCGAATCGCGTAACGTCAGTGCGCTGTTTCTGGTCCGTGAATGGCTGGTGAAGCAAGGCCGGCTGAGTTACTGATGTGAGCCATCGTAACGGGTGAGTGTGGTTGACTGACCTGAAATAAAAAATGCCGGGCAATTGCCCGGCATTTTTGTATCAGAACAACTCGTGGCTTTCGCCGTTGTCCATCAGTGTGGTTCCGACGTCATGTACGGAATATTCAGTCGGCTGGGTGCCGTTGATGAAGTATTCCGCGCGGCTATTGCCGCCACCGTTCGCCAGTTTGCCGGTGCTGCGGTCGATATTGACCGTCACTACGCCTTCTGGCGGCGTCAATGGTTGTAACGGCACACCATCCAGCGCGGATTTCATATAGTCATCCCATGCTGGCTGTGCGCTCTTGGCACCGCCTTCGTAGCCTGATATCTGATCTTTAATCGCCCCGGAAGCCGTGGTGCGTCCGAGGTCACGGCGGTGATCGTCAAAACCGATCCACACCGAGGTGACAACCCCCGGCCCGTAGCCGGAGAACCAGGCATCTTTTGAGCTGTTAGTGGTACCGGTTTTGCCACCGATATCGTTACGTTTAAGGTCGCGGCCAGCCCGCCAGCCAGTGCCCATCCAGCCTGGCTCACCAAACACATTCGAATTCAGCGCACTTTTAATCAGGAATGACAGCGGGGTGTTGATCACGTGTGGCGCATATTGCTGCTGGCCATCCTGCTGACCCTGCTGTGGAACCTGCTCCAACTGCGGTTGTGGTACGGCAACATTGTTACCTTCCGACGATACCGCCACGTTTTCTACGCTGTCTTCACTCAGTGCGACGGCCTTCTGAGTGTTGCCATAGATCACCGGCAGATTGCACTCTGCACAGGCGACTTTCGGTTTCGCTTCGAAGACGTGGTTGCCTTGCTCATCATCGATGCGCGTGATGAAGTACGGGTCAACCAGGAAGCCGCCGTTCGCCATCACAGAGTAGCCACGTACCATCTGCAATGGGGTGAAGGAGGCCGATCCCAGCGCCAGTGATTCCGTATGGACGATGTTCTGTGCCGGGAAACCAAAACGCTGCAAATATTCGGCCGCATAGTCGACGCCCATGGCGCGCATGGCGCGCACCATCACAACGTTCTTCGACTCACCCAACCCCTGGCGCAGACGAATGGGACCCGCGTAGGTATTGGGTGAGTTTTTCGGACGCCAGTCAGCACCGGCACCTGCATCCCAACGAGAAATCGGCACGTCGTTAAGAATAGATGCCAGCGTCAAACCACGGTCCATTGCTGCGGTATACAGGAACGGTTTGATATTCGAACCGACCTGGCGTAACGCCTGGGTTGCACGGTTAAACTTGCTCAGATTGAAGTCAAAACCGCCCACAAGTGCGCGCACGGCACCATCGTGTGGGTCGAGCGATACCAGTGAGGAGTTCACATCCGGCACCTGGCCCAGTTGCCAGTCGTTATCCACTTTGCGTACCCAAATCTGCTGACCAGGCTGCAATACCTGGCTCACCGAACGCGGTGTGGCACCTTGTAAGGTGTCTGACTTGAACGGGCGGGCCCAGCGAACACTGGCGAGGTTTAGCGCAACGCTGCTGCCATCACGCATAATGGCCGTGGCTTCCTCGCTATTACTGGTGGTAACCACTGCCGGGAACAGCGGACCGTACACCGGTAAAGACTTCAGCGTTTTCATGATTTCGCTGTGGCCCCATGCCTGCTCACCCACTTTCCACAGCACACTGGCCGGACCGCGATAACCATGACGCATATCATAGGCAATAACGTTGTCCTGAACCGATGTCTGTGCCGCCAACTGGAGCTTACGGGTGACGGTGGTATAGACCTTATAACCGTCGTTGTAGGCGTTCTCACCGAAGCGCTTGATCATCTCCTGACGCACCATCTCAGTCAGATACGGCGCTGAGAAAGCAATTTCCGGCACATGATAGTTCGCCACCAGTGGTGTGCTGCGCGCTTCGTTATACTGCATCTGCGTGATGTAGTGCTGGTCAAGCATACGTGCCAGAACGGTATTGCGACGCTGCACGGCACGATCATGAGAATAGAGTGGGTTAAATGTCGACGGTGCTTTTGGCAGGCCGGCGATCATGGCGATCTCACTCAGTGACAGCTGATCAACGCTTTTACCAAAATAGACCTGTGCCGCAGCGCCAACACCATAGGCGCGGTAGCCGAGGTAAATCTTGTTCAGATACAGCTCAAGGATCTCGTCCTTGCTCATCATCTGTTCAATGCGAATGGCGAGGAACACCTCCTTGACCTTACGTATCAGTGTACGTTCCGGGCTGAGGAAGAAGTTACGTGCCAGCTGCTGGGTAATGGTACTGGCCCCCTGCGACGCATGACCGGAAACCAGCGCAATGCTGGCTGCACGGAAAATACCAATCGGGTCGACGCCATGATGTTCATAGAAGCGGCTGTCTTCCGTCGCGATAAAGGCCTTCACCATTTGCGGTGGGATTTGTTGCAGCGTCAGTGGAATACGGCGTTTCTCGCCGTACTGTGCGATAAGCTCGTTATCGGCACTGTAGACCTGCATTGGCGTCTGCAGACGCACATCTTTCAGCGTGGCGACATCCGGGAGCTGTGGCTCTATGTATTTGTACAAACCATAGATCGAGCCAGCTCCCAGCAAGATGCAACACACTGCAAGGATCAATAAATACTTTACGAACTTCACCTGATATTTCCCACTTAAAGTCGGTTGGGCAGTTTATAAACAATCGCGCGGTAGTATAAAGGCAAGCCTGTACCTTGGATACGTCCTTTTCAACAGACGATAAGGAGATCGCGCAATGGCTTTTAAGACATGGCAAGTCGGGCTGGATATTCAAAACGGGCAGCTCTGCGCCCTGGGCATCCAGCGCCGTCGAAACGGCTGGCAGCTACGTCATTGGTGGCAGCATACGTTGCCGCAAGATACGTTAAGAAATGGCCTGGTGCAACGCCCGGACGATGTTGTGGCATTACTGCAACGCTGGCGTAAACACCTTCCTGCTCGCATTTCACTGCGGGTCGGCTTCCCCCCGCAGCTCGTCATGCAGCGCCAACTGGCGAAGCCTGCCTTACGATTACGTGAACCCGATCGTAACAGTTACATCATGGCGGCGGCGAGACGATTTTTCCCTATCGCACCCGAAGCGCTGGCGCTGGATTACCGTGGTAGTGATGACGTTGACGGGGCGATGTATCTGACGGCGGCACGCCAGGATGCACTACAAAATTGGGTAGACTGCCTGCAACAGGCCTCGCTGGCTCCCGATGTTCTGGAACTGACTCCGGCGGCACTGTATGCGCTGGCTCGTGGACTGTCACTGGAGGCGTCCGCCGCACTGGTGCACCGCCTGAACGATCACTGGCTGTGGTATGCCACGCAGTCGGGTGTTCATGCCTGGGGCTGGTGTTCACTGGAAGATGCAGCCGATTTTAGCGCACTACAGCAGCGATATTTACAAGGCAGCCACTCAGTCTGGTACAGCTCTGTGCTGGCAGAAGAGCGGCCGGAAGGCACCTTCGCCTTGTCGCCGCTGGCCGCAGTGCAATGTTATCAGCCGCCGTTGCCCGTGTATGACGGTGCTTTTGCATTGGCAACCGGTCTGGCATTACGCCCGGAGGATTGCTGATGGTATGGGTGAACTTATTGCCCTGGCGGCAGGTGAAATTGCAGAAGCGCTGGCGCGTCTGGCGTCTGGCAGGGGGCGTTTTAGTTCTGGTGTTTTCCATGCTGATGCTGGAGGGATACTGGCAGCGCAGTCTCAATCACCAGCAGAGTCGCACGCAGGGTCTGTGGAGCGCCGCGCTAAACGATGTGCAGGCCCTGAGTGCACGCACGCAGGCCGCACGACAGCAGCTCAGCGCCTTGCAACGTCAGCAGCATCACCTCATGCACCGTCAACAGCAGATGACCCAGTGGCGTGATTTCGCGCGGGGTCTTGGCCTGCACTTTCCACCGGATACCTGGCTGAGCGTGTTGCATAAAACCCGCAAGGAACTGGTGTTACGCGGGGTGGCGGCCAGCATTCAGGAACTGCACCAGTTGCGTGACAGATTACGCGAGGTCACGTTGTTTAAACAGGTCAATTTGGGGGCAGTCCAGCGTGTTCGCACGGGCGAAATGACGTTTGATATGCAGGCACTACCGTTTTTGTCTCCTGGTGCCGACGAATGATGCACCGCTGGCTGATCGGTTGGTTGCAAATGCCGGCATGGATACGCTTGGGCAGTTTTTGTGGCGCTGCGCTGTTGCTGGCGATGCTGTTATGGGGCGCCTGGTGGCATCCGATAAAACAAAAGCAGCAGCAGGGCGAACAGCAGTGGCAGCAGCTGGCACACCGTTATCGTCAGCAGCTGCAATTACTCCGCGCCATGCCCGCACTTGCCACCGTGCAGCAGCAGACAGAACAGATCGAGGTACGGCTTACCTCTGACGTCATCCGGCCTTTTTTACTGCCTGACCTGCTCAAAGCCAGCGGTGCGGTACTGGAATACTGGCACCCTGCCGGGCAGGGCGGTGAGCTGTCTCTGATGCTGAACTGGCCACAATTTATTGCGCTGCTGGATTATCTTTCTGCGCTTCAGCCCACGTTACTGTTTTCCCAGTTCAAACTGCAACGTGAGGAACAGCAATTGCGCCTGGTCATGGAGTTAACGGATGAAAATTAAGCTGGCCTGGGGATTGCTGTTGTTGATGTGTAACGTGTGGGCGCGCGATCCCTTTTTTCCTCTGAACGTCCAGCGTTGCGCGTCCGTTGCAGAGACGGAACTCACCTGGCGTTTACTGGGACTGATTGGCCGAGAGGGCCGCTATGACGCGTGGCTGGTCTCGTCTCAACATAAATTGCTCTGGCGGCAGACTGGCGACCCATTACCCGGCACGGAGTGGCGTATCGCGGAGATTGATGCTCAGACTGTCACGATCACGACTTTACAGGACTGCCCGCCGTCACGGCGGCTGGGTTTAAAAGGAGGACATCATGCTCAGGATAATTTACCTCTGGCTGGCGCTGATAAGCCCGTTATCAGCCAGCCAGATTCCCCTCTCTCTCGCTTTTGACGCCGCTCCCGTCGGGCAGGTATTGCAGGCGCTGGCCGATTACCAGCAGCTCAACCTGGTGGTAGCACCGGGGGTTGAAGGCACGCTTTCTCTTCGGCTGAAAGACGTGCCCTGGCAGCAGGCTTTACAGTTGGTGTTAAAAATGGGGCGCCTGACAATGGAAAAACAGGGCAACGTGATGCTGATTTATCCGGAGAGCTGGCAGCAAGAGGAGGAGCGAAAAACGGCCGCACGCCGTGAAGCTCAGGAACAGACGCTCCCCCTGCATAATCGTACGCTCACTCTCCAGCATGCCGATGCCGCAGCGGTCAACGGCAGCCTGCAAAATGAGCGCGCCCGATTAATGACCGCGCGTGGCAGCATTACGCTGGATAGCCGGACTAACAGTTTGTTATTACGTGATACTGAAAGTGCCCTCGATCAGGCAGAACGTTGGGTGCGCCAGCTGGATGTGCCGTTGGCTCAGATTGAGCTGGCAGCACATATCGTCACCATCAGTGAAGAGAATCTGCGTGAATTAGGGGTTAACTGGGGGCTAAGTGGATCTGAACAGGTGGCAGAGGCGCTGCGTAGCAGCCAGCTGAGAGTGGATCTTGGCGTCAGTCGCCCGGCAGGTATGGTGGGTTTGACGCTGGCAAAACTGGATGGTCAGTTGCTGGATCTTGAGCTGAGCGCGCTGGAAAGAGAGCAGCAGGCCGAGATTATTGCCAGCCCACGCTTGTTCACATCGCATCAGCAGACGGCCAGTATCAAACAAGGTACGGAAATTCCCTACGAAGTTGCCAGTGGAAATAGGGGGTCGACCACCATGGAGTTCAAAGAGGCGATGCTGGCGATGGAAGTCACGCCAGAGGTACAGGCTAACGGTCGGATTTTACTGAAACTGCATATTTCTCAAAATGTACCCGGAAAAAATATGCGAAGCGGTGAAAACGAGGTCCTGACCATCGATAAACAGGAGATTGATACCCAGGTGATGTTGAAGGATGGGCAGACGCTGGCGCTGGGAGGGATTTTTCAGCAACAGAGCGCCACAGGGCGCACTAAGGTGCCTTTTCTGGGCGATATTCCGCTACTGGGTGGCCTGTTTCGTCACGATGTACGTGAACAAAAAAGGCGTGAATTGGTGATCTTCATCACACCGAGACTGATTCGTAGCGATTAATGCGATTTTTGAGGCAAACTGTAACACCTGCATGTTTTTTCCGGAATTGCTGACAGTTGGGTTTGACGCAAGGACGGAATTAGCTTACAAGGTTTAGCGATTTTGAATTACGGGCCAGGTGCCCTTAGCAGCGAATGCTTTTTAACCGTTTTTTATCGTGCGCAACCGGCGTAGCCGATGCAACCACATCCGGCTGATAAATGAAGCGGACTGAAACGCGCCAAAATATTGCGTGCAATGGGCAAGGTAAATTTAATCGGTTGCCAAAACACCTTCAGTGTTGAGATAATTTTCGTCTGACTCTCGCACTATCGCTCATGAGGTTTCAGTTCATGTCCTGCCTGGTTTAAGGCGGGGTATCATCAACGAATTGTCTTAGTAATACCGAAAAAATGGCAGAGAAACGCAATATCTTTCTGGTTGGGCCTATGGGTGCCGGCAAAAGCACTATTGGGCGTCAGTTAGCTCAACAACTCAATATGGAATTTTTCGATTCCGATCAAGAAATTGAGCGACGTACCGGAGCGGATGTGGGCTGGGTTTTTGACGTCGAAGGCGAAGAAGGCTTCCGCGATCGCGAAGAAAAAATCATCAATGAACTCACTGAAAAGCAGGGCATTGTGCTGGCGACAGGTGGCGGTTCCGTCAAGTCGCGCGAAACGCGCAATCGTCTCTCCGCCCGTGGCGTAGTGGTTTATCTTGAAACGACTATCGAAAAGCAACTGGCACGTACTCAGCGCGACAAAAAACGTCCGCTGTTGCAGGTGGATTCTCCACCGCGTGAAGTGCTGGAAGCATTAGCCGATGAACGCAATCCGATGTATGAAGAGATTGCCGACGTAACCATTCGTACTGACGATCAAAGTGCGAAAGTGGTGGCTAATCAAATTATCAATATGTTGGAAAAGAGCTGATTCAGGCTCTGACGGCCCACTTGTGGGCACAGCAAAAAAGGTGATACAGCGTCATGGAGAGGATTACCGTAACTCTTGGGGATCGCAGTTACCCCATTACCATCGCCGCCGGGTTGTTCGCAGATCCGGCTTCTTTTTGGCCGCTTAAAGCGGGCGATCAGGTCATGCTGGTAACCAACCAGACGCTGGCTCCTCTCTATCTGGAACCATTGCGTTCACGCCTTGAGGGCGCGGGCGTGGTGGTCGATCAGGTGATTCTGCCGGACGGTGAGCAGTTTAAATCGCTGGCCGTGATGGATCAGGTATTTACCGCATTACTGTCCAGGCCTCATGGCCGGGATACCACTTTGGTGGCACTGGGTGGCGGTGTGATTGGTGATCTAACCGGATTTGCAGCCGCCAGCTACCAGCGTGGCGTACGTTTTATCCAGGTCCCAACCACGCTGTTGTCGCAGGTTGACTCCTCTGTGGGGGGGAAAACTGCCGTCAATCATCCGTTGGGTAAAAACATGATCGGGGCATTTTATCAACCTGCCTCGGTGGTGGTAGATCTTGACTGTCTGAATACTCTACCAGCGCGTGAGTTCTCTTCCGGTCTGGCGGAAGTGATCAAATACGGCATCATCCTTGACGGTGAATTCTTCACCTGGCTTGAAGACAATCTGGATGCCTTGCTGGCGCTGGATGGCACGGCGCTGGCGTACTGTATTCGCCGCTGCTGTGAGTTGAAAGCGGAAGTGGTGGCAGCAGATGAACATGAGCACGGCCAGCGTGCGTTGCTGAACCTTGGGCATACCTATGGTCACGCCATTGAAGCCCATATGGGTTACGGCAACTGGCTGCACGGCGAAGCGGTGGCAGCCGGGATGGTAATGGCTGCACGCAACGCTGAACGTCTTGGTCAGTTCAGTTCGCAAGATACAGACCGTATTATCACGTTGTTACAGCGTGCCGGGTTACCGGTACATGGGCCAGAAAGTATGGCGGCGGCTGACTACCTGCCACATATGATGCGTGATAAAAAAGTCCTGGCTGGCAAGCTGCGTCTGATTCTTCCCCTGGCCATCGGCAAAGCCGAAGTGCGCAGCGGAGTACCACATGATATGGTTCTTGCATCCATTCAGGATTGTCTGAAGCCATAGCGATTATCTGTACCAGGTCTCCTGGCTACTATTCTGATGTATCGCCGTTCAAGGGTTCGAACGGCATTGCCGCTCTATGGGAGGAGGTTAAATGGACGAGTTTAAACCGGAAGACGAGTTAAAACCTGACACCAGCGACCGCCGACCAACGCGGTCCCGCAAAACGTCGTCTGCACCAAAAATCCCTGTATCCCGACAGCATATGATGATGGGAATTGGTATCCTGGTTCTGCTGCTGCTTGTGTTAGGTATTGGGTCTGCATTGAAATCACCTGATAACAGCAGTGCGAAACAGCCTGCAACGCCTGCGGGTAACGCCGGTGGTGAAAAGAATATCGATCTCTCCGGGTCCTCTTCAATGAGCGGCCAGTCAGGCCAGCCAGCTACGTCTGAAACCGGTACAACCCCGAATAATACTCAGTCGGCTTCGTCACAGAATGTGGGTGTTCCACCGATTTCCCCAACGCCGACAGAAGCACAGCCAGTGCAGACACCGCCGAATCAACAGCGTGTTGAGCTGCCAGGCGATCTGAATACAGCTTTGAATGACCAGCAAGGGCAGGTTGATGCTGCAGCACAGGCAGGTCAGGGAGAGTCTTCATTGCCAACGGCGGCTGCTACAGTAGCACCAGGGGCAGAAACTCCGCGCCAGGCAAGCAACAAACCTGTTACGGCTCCACGTCCGACGGCAACGCATCAGAATAAACCGGCGGCGGCCCATACGCCTGCTGCCAGTAAGCCTGCGGCGAAAGAAAGTAAACCAGCGACTACAGCCAGTCAGAGTACGCCAGCCGCGCGTAGCGGTAGCACCCCCGGCGGTAACTTTACGCTGCAACTCAGCAGTGCATCGCGTTCAGACACGTTGAATGCCTGGGCGAAAAAACAAAATCTGAGTGGCTATCATGTCTATCAGACCACGCGTAACGGACTGCCTTGGTATGTACTGGTGAGTGGCTCTTATGCGACTTCAGGTGATGCTAAACGCGCTGTTGCCTCTCTACCGGCGGAAGTTCGTGCTCAGAACCCTTGGGTAAAACCGGTGAGCCAGGTAAAAAAAGAAGCGGGTAAATAACACCCCGCCGGGGAAACCCGGCGTATCCTTAGTGTGTGTGCGTGCCGCTGGCACGCAGAGCATTCAAAGCGCAGATATGCTGTCGGTGTAACCACAGCCTGATGAGTAAAAGTAATTAACGACAGCATGAAAAAAAATCGCGCTTTCTTGAAGTGGGCAGGTGGCAAGTACCCGTTGCTCGATGATATCCGACGCCATCTCCCTGAAGGGGACTGTTTGATCGAACCCTTCGTAGGGGCGGGCTCGGTATTTCTTAACACCCAGTACTCAAAGTACATTCTCGCAGACATTAACAGCGATCTGATTAACCTCTATAACATCGTTAAAGAACGCACGGATGAATTCGTGGCAGATGTGCGCATGCTCTTCGTTCCTGAAACGAATGATTCGGCGGTGTACTACGCCTATCGCAAAGAGTTTAATCTGTGCCGCGATGATTACCGACGAGCGGTGTTGTTTTTATACCTCAACCGCCATTGTTACAACGGCTTGTGCCGTTATAACCTGAGCGGTGAGTTCAACGTGCCGTTTGGTCGTTATCGCAGACCCTACTTTCCGCAAGATGAAATTTACTGGTTTGCCGAACGGGCCCAGCAGGCGACTTTTGTCTGTGAATCTTACGATGTTACGCTGGGGAAAGTGCAAAAGGGGGCAGTGGTCTATTGCGATCCACCCTATGCACCGCTCTCCACGACCGCTAACTTTACGGCGTACCACACCAACAGCTTTAGCATGCGTGAGCAACAACATCTGGTCGAACTGGCTACGATGCTGGCCAACGAGCATAGCATTACCGTGCTGATCTCGAACCACGATACGCCGCTAACACGTCAGTGGTACGAGGGCGCTATCCTGCATGAAATCAAAGTGCGTCGTTCGATCAGCCGCAGTGGCAACACGCGAAGTAAGGTCAATGAATTACTGGCGTTGTATACTGGCCGGTGATGACGCCTGAAACTCAGGCACAACCAGGGAGAAACGGATGAAACAGTTTTTAATTGCCCCATCAATTCTTTCCGCAGATTTTGCCCGCCTGGGCGAAGACACTGCTAAAGCACTGGCTGCTGGCGGTGATGTGGTTCACTTTGATGTGATGGATAACCATTACGTTCCCAATCTCACGATGGGGCCGATGGTGTTAAAAGCCCTGCGCGATTATGGCGTGACTGCGCCGATCGATGTCCATCTGATGGCCAAACCGGTTGATCGTTTGATACCTGATTTTGCCAAGGCCGGTGCCAGCTATATCACCTTCCATCCAGAAGCCTCCGAGCATGTTGATCGCACACTGCAATTAATTAAAGAGCAGGGCTGCAAGGCGGGCCTGGTGCTGAACCCGGCAACCCCTCTCAGCGTGCTTGATTATGTGATGGATAAGCTGGATGTGATCCTTCTGATGTCCGTGAACCCGGGCTTCGGTGGTCAGTCATTTATTCCGGGTACCCTGAATAAACTGCGTCAGGTACGTAAGCTAATCGATCAGAGCGGCTATGATATTCGCCTGGAAGTGGATGGCGGCGTTAAAGCGGACAACATTGGTGAGATTGCCGCAGCGGGTGCCGATATGTTTGTTGCCGGTTCAGCCATTTTTGGTCATCCCGATTACAAAAAAGTGATCGATGATATGCGCACCGAACTGGAGAAGTCTCGTCATGGGTCATTTCACTAACGTCCGTGCCCTCGCGTTTGATCTTGATGGCACGCTGACCGATAGCGCCCCAGGATTGACGAGTGCCGTTGATAGCGCACTCAATGAGCTGAACCTACCCATAGCGGGTGTTGAGCGGGTATCAACTTGGATTGGCAACGGGGCGGATATTCTGATCGAGCGCGCTCTGACCTGGGCGCTGGGCCATGCCCCACAGAGCGCCCTGCTGTCTGATGCGCGGGTGCTGCTGGATAAACACTATGCACAGAGCGTAGATGGTGGCAGCCTGCTGTATCCTGGCGTCAAAGAGACGCTGGCCGCGCTGGCCGCACATAACCTGCCGATGGCGCTGGTCACCAATAAGCCCACTCCGTTTGTTGCTCCACTGCTGCAATCGCTCGGTATTGCCGACTACTTTTCCCTGATTATTGGTGGCGATGATGTGGTGGCAAAGAAACCGCATCCGGCCCCGCTGTTTCTGGTTTTGGGAAAGTTTGGTCTGCTACCGGGAGAGTTGGTATTTGTTGGCGATTCACGCAATGATATTCAAGCCGCGCAGGCGGCAGGATGTCCCTGCATTGGCCTGACTTACGGCTATAACTACGGTGAGCCTATTGCCACCAGTCAGCCCGACGTCACGCTTGATCATTTTAACGATTTGTTGCCCGCACTCGGGCTGTAATTATTCAGGACGGAAACATGAGCAAACCCATCGTATTTAGCGGCGCACAGCCTTCAGGTGAACTGACCATCGGTAACTATATGGGTGCGCTGCGTCAGTGGGTACAGATGCAGGATGATTACCACTGCATCTACTGCATCGTTGACCTGCACGCCATCACGGTTCGTCAGGACCCGGTTGCACTGCGTAAGGCTACGCTGGATACGCTGGCACTCTATCTTGCCTGCGGCATCGATCCACAGAAAAGCACCATTTTTGTTCAGTCGCACGTGCCTGAGCATACGCAGCTTGGCTGGATCCTTAACTGTTACACCTATTTCGGTGAACTGAGCCGTATGACTCAGTTTAAAGACAAATCCGCCCGTTACGAAGAAAATATCAATGCGGGGCTGTTTGACTACCCGGTGCTGATGGCGGCAGATATCCTGTTGTATCAGACCACTCAGGTGCCGGTAGGTGAAGACCAGAAACAGCATCTGGAGCTGAGCCGTGATGTGGCTTCGCGCTTTAACGCACTGTACGGCGACATCTTTACCGTGCCAGAGCCGTTTATTCCTAAATCCGGGGCGCGCGTGATGTCGCTGCTGGAGCCGACCAAGAAAATGTCCAAGTCTGATGATAACCGCAATAACGTTATCGGCCTGCTGGAAGATCCGAAGTCGGTAGTGAAGAAAATTAAACGTGCGATGACCGACGGCGATGAACCACCGGTGGTGCGTTATGATGTGAAAGAGAAGCCTGGTGTATCGAATCTGCTGGATATTTTGTCCGGTGTGACCGGTAAGACGATGGCCGAGCTGGAAGCCGAGTTTGCTGGCCAGATGTATGGCCACCTGAAAGGAGCGGTTGCGGATGCGGTATCAGCCATGCTGGGTGAGCTGCAGGAGCGTTATCATCGTTACCGCGATGATGAAGCCTTCCTTGAGCAGGTGATGCGTGATGGTGCAGCAAAAGCGCGTGCGCAGGCGCAGGGCACCCTGAAAAAAGTGTATGAGGCCATCGGCTTCGTTGCTCAGCCGTAAATCGTTACCGGTGGCAATCTGCTAAGGGTTGCCACCCGTTAAGAAAGCAAGAGCATCATGACTGGCGGTGCTCTTTTTTCAATACCAGAATTGCCCCGTCAAACCAGTAGAGTGTTAGCGTATCGTTGACCGGTGCGGTAACGACGGCCCCCGGCCCCCACGGCTCATCGCCACATATCACATTGTACCCACCCGCGACCTGATAGCTGTCTTCGGGATCGTTCTCATCGGCAGACGTCAACGTCGGTCTCTTCAGACAGTTATCCGTTGCCGGATCGATCGTCCGCTGCGCACTGCCTTGACTCCACATAATCTTATTTGACGAAAACGTCACCACTGCGCCCATATATTGCGGATCGTTCTCCACCACAGCCTGGATGCCTGTGCTATCCACATGTACGGCATCAACGTGCCAGATACCTTCCAGCGTGGCATAGTCAGGTGCAGCCGCCATCAGTGGCTGGCTTACCAGCATGCAGGCGATGATCAGGTGCTTCATGGTCCTTTCCTCGCAGTCAATCAGAATGCTGAGTATAGAGGGGAAATTAGCATTCAGGCTGCTGATTTTCATCGGTTCATTCAGAGATTTCCGGCAGCAGTATTAATCCGTGATAGGGTTAACAGCGTGTCTTATTGATGACGGAGGGATTTATGCGTCCAGAATTACAGTGGATTAATCACGTTCGCCTGCCGGAGCGTGAAGGGCTTTGGCAGATTGAGATCCAACAGGGCAAGATTGTGCATATCATGCCACAGCCACCAACGCGTGCCAGCGGTGAAGCACTGGATGCCGAAGGTGGGTTGGCCTTCCCTCCGTTTATTGAACCGCATATTCATCTGGACACCACGCAGACAGCGGGTGAGCCTGCCTGGAATCAGTCTGGGACCTTGTTCGAGGGCATTGAGCGCTGGGCTGAGCGTAAGGCCACGCTGACGCATGATGATGTTAAGCAGCGGGCTCGTCAGACACTGAAGTGGCAAATCGCCAACGGTATTCAGCATGTGCGTACCCATATTGATGTCTCCGACCCGACGCTGACCGCGCTGAAAGCGATGCTGGAAGTGAAGCAGGAGATGGTGCCATGGGTGGATATTCAACTGGTGGCCTTCCCGCAGGAGGGCATTTTGTCTTACCCCGATGGTGAAGCGCTGCTGGAGAAAGCATTGCAATTAGGGGCCGATGTGGTGGGGGCAATACCGCATTTTGAGTTCACCCGAGAATACGGCGTTGAGTCATTGCACCGTGCTTTCGCACTGGCGCAAAAGTATCAGCGTATGGTGGATGTGCATTGTGATGAGATCGATGATGAACAGTCGCGTTTTGTTGAAACCGTCGCGGCGCTGGCGCACCGTGAACAGATGGGAGCCCGCGTGACGGCCAGTCATACCACCGCAATGCACTCCTATAACGGTGCTTACACCTCACGTCTGTTCCGCCTGCTAAAGCTGTCTGGAATTAATTTTGTGGCTAACCCGCTGGTGAATATTCACCTACAGGGCCGTTTCGATACCTATCCGAAGCGCCGGGGCATTACGCGGGTGAAAGAGATGCTGGAGGCGGACATTAATGTCTGCTTTGGTCACGATGATGTTTTCGACCCCTGGTATCCTCTGGGGACTGCCAGCATGTTGCAGGTCTTGCACATGGGGATGCACGTGTGCCAGTTGATGGGATACGAACAGTTAGATGCTGGGATTAACCTGATAACCACTTACAGCGCCAGAACGCTGCAACTGAAGGATTACGGTATCCAATGCGGTAACAGTGCTAACCTGGTGATCTTGCCTGCTGAGAGCGGTTTTGATGCCTTGCGCCGTCAGGTTCCAGTGCGCTACTCGATCCGTGATGGACGAGTGATCGCCGAGACAGCTCCCGCCACCAGCATTATCCATTTGGATGAGAGTGAAAAGGTGGATTTCAGGCGATGACGCTGCATAAAAAAAGGCCGGATTAACCGGCCTTTTTGACATCTTAAGGTTAGTGGGAACCCATATGTCCATGCAACTTGTGCTTGCTGACGAAACCGAGCAGCAGACACATCACAAAGACCACCGCGTACAGGCCGTTAGCGGTCGCCAGCGCCGCGTGTGCACCGCCTTTCTCTACGATCGGGCCAGTGACCACGAAGGTCAACATGGTGCCAACGGTGCCGCAGGTCAGGATGAAGTTCACCAGTTTTGGCGAAGCGACCTTAGTCTGCAACGAACCCAGTGTGATAATGGTGGTGTAGATAGCGCTGGAGAAGAAGCCCAGGCTCATCATGATCCACTTCAGCATGGAGGCATCCGTCGCGCTGATAAACCAGTACATCAGCGCAGTGGCGGCCAGTGCCAGTACGGTGAGGATGCGCTGCGGATCGAAGAAACGCAGAATGGCACTGAAGGCCCACATACCAATCATATACGCGGTCCAGAAGTTACCGACCAGACCCCCGGCTTGTTCGATACTCTGCCCCATATTTTTGGTCGCGTACAGCGGTACCCAGCCAATAAAGCCAAGCTGGCCAAGGATGTAGCACAGTGCTGCCACAGCCAACAGGCCGACGCCGATGCCCCACTTCTCTTTCACTACAGGCTCGCCTCTGGTGGCTTTCTTGCCCAGTACCGGGAATTCAAAGCACAGTGCCAGAACAAAGATGGCGACATAGATGACGCCGATGCAGGCGTATACCCAGTACCACGGCAGAGAACGCGCGAGAATAGCGGCAGCAATAATCGGGAAAATGGTACCCGCCATGCTGAAGAAGGAGTCGGTAAACAGCAGGCGAGAGCCACGCTGACGTCCTTCATACAGATGGGTGATCAGGAACGTACCGATGGACATGGTAATACCACTCACCACGCCAAGCACAAACATGCACAGAGAGAAAACGGTGAGGCTGTGGCTGTTCATCAAGCCCAGCACGGCCAGCACCATCAGCACAAAGCCGAAAATAAGCTGACGCTTCAGTGGCACAATTTCCATCAGCCAGGCGTTCAGGAATACCGCCAGCAGGATACCGGCGTTCAGGAAGGTAAAGGTATTACTCATCTGTGCCACGGGCAGCTGGAAGTAAGCAGCAATATTCTCCAGTACCATACCGGTAACGATAACCACTGCACCGGTCAGCGCATAAGAGAAGAAGCTGATCCAGGTAAGCCCAATTCGATCGCGATTTGTCATAGTGGAAACCTGTTTGAAAGAGAAGTCGTCGGGCGGAATGCCCGTGGTAAACGAGAGAAGTTTAACGATATTCGTGATCTGCTTAAATATTTAATGAAATGAATATCTTCATATTTCATTCATAACGTGATCATTATCACCATTCGGACTTCTCTTATCCCGTTTGCTTCAAGATGTTTGCAGCGTAAATAAAGGTAAAACGCTGGCGCGTTGGTAAGTGCCTCTTTACAATCAGCGTTGTTTTTATGGTTTGTTGCACTCAGTAAGGAATCTTTCATGTTGAAACGTACTTTGACCGCAGTGGCGACCGTTCTTGCCCTGTCGACAATCTCTGCCTCCGCTATTGCCGCGAAGGGGGACACGCATGTGCTGCTGACCACTTCCGCCGGTACTATCGAACTGGAACTGAACAACCAGAAAGCACCGGTATCGGTGACTAATTTTGTGGATTACGTCAACAATGGTTTTTATAACAACACCATTTTTCACCGCGTGATCCCGGGCTTTATGCTGCAGGGCGGGGGATTCACCGCTGACATGCAGCAGAAGCAGCCTAAACCGCCGATAAAAAATGAGGCAGATAACGGCCTGCTCAATAAACGTGGCACCATTTCAATGGCGCGTACGGCTGAGAAGGACAGTGCAACCAGCCAGTTCTTTATCAACGTGGCGGATAACGCCTTCCTCGATCATGGTCAGCGTGATTTTGGCTATGCCGTCTTCGGTAAAGTGGTGAAGGGAATGGATGTGGCCGATAAGATCGCCCAGGTGCAGACGAAAACTTTTGGTCCTTACCAGAATGTTCCGGTGACGCCGGTGGTGATCCTGTCTGCCAAAGTGCTGCCATAATTCTCTGATGGCATTCTGTCAGGGCCGCCTGGTGGCGGTCCTGCTGTAACGAGCCCACCATGCTGCTTCTGATCGACAACTACGACTCCTTCACCTGGAACCTCTACCAGTATTTTTCTGAGCTGGGAGCCGAGGTATGCGTGCGCCGCAATGACGAGATCACGCTGGCTGAGATTGACGCGCTGGCGCCGGAACATCTGGTGATCTCTCCAGGTCCCTGTACACCGAATGAAGCCGGGATCTCTCTTGAGGCTATCCGTTATTTCTCCGGGAAATTGCCTATCCTTGGCGTTTGTCTGGGGCACCAGGCAATCGCACAGGCCTTTGGCGCCCGCGTGGTACGCGCACGCAAGGTGATGCACGGCAAAACATCCGCGATCGAACATCGTGATGGCGGCGTGTTTGCCGGGCTGAATCATCCCCTGACGGTGACCCGCTATCATTCATTGATTGTTGAAAGCGGCAGTCTGCCTGCTGAGTTTGAAGTGACCGCCTGGACCGTGGATGAGAATGGTCAGCCTGATGAGATCATGGGCTTCCGCCACCGCACGTTATCGCTGGAAGGGGTGCAGTTTCACCCGGAAAGCATCCTCAGCGAGCAGGGGCATCAACTGCTGGATAATTTCCTCAAACGCTGATTAACGTTTGCCTTTTAGTGACTTTTTATGCATATTTTATGACTATATTTTCACATCCCTGAAAAGACTAAATGGTGAGGTAGTGAATGGCGGCGGAAAAATTAGCGGTAACACGTGCAACGTTCGATGAGGTGATTTTGCCTGTTTATGCACCAGCACAGTTTGTGCCGGTGAAAGGGAAAGGCAGCCGCGTTTGGGATCAGCAGGGTAAAGAGTACATTGATTTCTCTGGCGGTATTGCGGTCACCGCGCTCGGGCATTGCCATCCGGCGCTGGTAGAGGCATTAAAAACGCAGGGTGAAACCCTGTGGCACACCAGTAACGTCTTCACTAACGAACCTGCCCTGCGTCTGGCGACCAAACTGATCAACGCGACCTTTGCCGAGCGAGTGTTCTTTGCTAACTCCGGTGCTGAAGCAAACGAAGCGGCGTTTAAGCTGGCGCGTTACTACGCCACCAAACGTCACAGCCCGTTCAAAAGTAAAATCATTGCCTTCCATAACGCCTTCCACGGTCGCACGCTGTTTACGGTGTCCGTTGGCGGCCAGCCGAAGTATTCCGATGGCTTCGGGCCAAAACCTGCCGATATCGTCCACGTCCCGTTTAACGACCTGGCCGCAGTAAAAGCGGTGATTGACGATCATACCTGCGCCATTGTGGTCGAGCCGATTCAGGGAGAAGGGGGTGTGATGCCCGCGACGCCAGAGTTTATGCAGGGGCTGCGCCAGCTCTGTGATGAACATAATGCGCTGCTGGTTCTGGATGAAGTGCAAAGCGGCATGGGCCGCAGCGGTAAACTGTTTGCGTATGAGCATTATGGTGTGCAGCCGGATATACTCACCACCGCCAAAGCGCTGGGCGGTGGTTTCCCGGTCAGTGCCATGTTAACGACTAACGACATTGCATCGGTTATGGCGCCTGGCGTGCATGGCACCACCTATGGCGGTAATCCGCTGGCCTGTGCGGTGGCTGAAGCTGCACTGGATATCATCAATACGCCAGAGGTGCTGGAAGGTGTGGAAGAGCGCCGTCAGCTGTTTGTTGATGCGCTTCAGGCGCTGGATGCCCGTTTCGATCTGTTCAGCGATATCCGTGGCAAAGGCCTGCTGATTGGCGCGGAGCTGAAATCACAGCATGCTGGACGTGCGCGCGATATTCTTAACGCCGCAGCAGAAGCCGGTGTGATGGTGTTGGTTGCCGGAACTGACGTGATGCGTTTTGCGCCTTCGCTGGTCATTGAGCCAACGGATATCGCCGAAGGCATGGCGCGTTTCGCCACGGCTGTTGAGAAAGTCCTGGGCTGATTGCCGTGGGCGGGGCATGCCCCGCCCCTACGTTGTTTCGTCGATGTCAGGCATATCCCAGACCAACGTCGGCATGCCGCTAATTCGTCGATGTCAGGCATATCCCAGACCAACGTCGGCATGCCGCTAATTCGTCGATGTCAGGCATATCCCAGACCAGCGTCGGCATGCCGCTAATTCGTAGGGGTCAGGCATATCCTAGGCCAACGTCGGCATGCCGCTAATTCGTCGATGTCAGGCATATCCCAGACCAACGTCGGCATGCCGCTAATTCGTCGATGTCAGGCATATCCCAGACCAACGTCGACATGCCGCTAATTCGTCGATGTCAGGCATATCCCAGACCAACGTCGGCATGCCGCTAATTCGTCGATGTCAGGCATATCCCAGACCAGCGTCGGCATGCCGCTAATTCGTAGGGGTCAGGCATGCCTGACCCGCGATCATGACGATTTCCTCAAGCGCCGGGACAGCCAGCGGCCATGATGTGGGCGCTGGCTCCAGGTCAGCGACGAAATGGTGTGCATTACGCTGAGGTGGCCAAGAATACGCTTCACGTGTCGCTCCATAATGGTCACCGGCCCCTGATGGAAGTCCTCGGGAGCATCCAGTACATTGCTGCCTGAATCCGGTCCGTCATACTCCAGACGCTGCTGACAGCGTTGCAGGGCAATTTCGCAGGATTGCAAATAGCGCTCTGCCAGCGTCGGCGTTAGCATCGTATGCTCCCGCGCCAGAATGGTCATGGCGTTGATATGCTCAACAATAAACTGGCTGTGCGTGACCCACAGCTGCATATCGGCCAGGTAGCGTGAATTAAAGCCCGGTTCCTGCATCGCCTGATGCAGTGAGTTAAACAGCGCATTATGCGCCTGATTCACCCGCATACGCTGGTATGCCAGTTTCTCCGCATCCTGTTCGCTGCCCAGCAGCTTCTGCAATGCCTCCTGATAGGTCTCCAGCGCATCGTGCGCATTCTGACGCATCAATCCACTCTGCCACTGTGGCCATAGCCAAATCATGCCGCCGAAGGCAATCAGACAGCCCATTAGTGTATCCATTAAGCGCGGCAGCAGGAACTGCGCTCCGTTCAGCGACAGCAGTTGCAATGTATACACCGCGGTGACCGTGAATCCTACGGTTGCCCAGCCGTAAAACTTGCGGATAAACAGATAGCTCACCAGGGTAATCAGTAGCATCACCAGCAGCACCCAGGATTCCGGGGCATGTAAACCGAGCGTGGCAGCGGCAATGGCCAACCCGGCCAGCGTTCCCAGCGCCCTGTGCTGGATACGTACCCGAGTAGCGCTGTAACCGTTGAGGCTGACAAACATCACCGTCATCAGTATCCAGTAAGGCTTCGGCAGATTGAAGAACAGGGCCAGTGAACTGGCGAAGGTCAGCATGACTGCATAGCGTGCGGCGGTGCGCAGGGCAGAGGATTTCAGCGACAGATAACTCTTCAACGCAGGAAACAGCGGCAGGCGGCGCTGGCGGTCCGCCATCAGGTCGCGACGGTACAACGGGTGCTGGGTGCGTAGCACGCGGGCGATACGGCTGAAGTGATAATAGCAAAAGTTGCCAACCGGATTATCGGGGTGCTGACGGGATATTTTTTCCAGTGCCTGAAGCGGTTTTTCCATCGTGAAACGTTCAGGGAAGCGGTGATAGAGGATATCGTCAGCCAGTACCCGCAGGCGTGTGGCAATGGTCTGCGCATTCCAGCGGATCACCGCCTCGGCGTGGCTCTGCTCTACCAGCTTCTGTACTTCCTCGGGCTGATGCAGGCTGACGGCGATATGTTCCTGTAGATCGAGGGCGACCTGAAATGCGCGCGTCAGTCGCTGATAATGGTCGCGATTGGCGGCCAGCATATGCATTTGCTGGTAACAGGTGTTAATCAGATCGACGGCTTTCTGTTGGCGGACCAACAGGGGAGGCAGGGCGGTTTGGGGATCGGTCAACTGGGTTAGCAGACTGTATTTCGCTTCGCAGTAATCAGCCAGTTCATGATAGAGCAGACTGAGGGTTTCGCGCATCGGCTGCTCTTTCCACAGCCAGAACCAGAACCAGTTAAACGCGCCATACCAGACGGTACCGAGAATGAACAATAGCGGCGGCTGCCACATGGGCATGCGTCCGGCCAGACTGAGGGTGAAAATGGCGGCAATCAGCGATGCCGGTAGCAGACGACCGTGCAGCGGACTGATTTCACCGGTGACGCCAAGCAGCAGTGCCATGACCAGCAGGATCACGGGCAGTGGCACCTCTTCTGCCCCGGCGTACTGAATCAAAAAGCTACTGAAAGCAAACAGGCAACCGCCTACGATCAGACGTTTGAAGAAGCGTTTGTGTGGAGTATCAAGACCGGCATTGTTACAACAGGCGGGGACTAATGAGAACAGCAGGCCGTTTTGCAGGTTGCCGAGCATCCAGCCGATCGCCACGGGTAAACACAGCACCAGTGTTTGCCTGAGTGCGTAGTTAACTTCGGGGTGATAGATAATTCTCCGCCACATGAGCCACACCAAATAAAAACGGCGCGACTGGGCGTCGCGCCGTGGGTTCAGAGCCGGTTAACGTGTTCCGTAAACAACAATGGTTTTACCATGTGCTGAGATCAGGTTTTGATCTTCCAGCATTTTCAGAATACGACCCACCGTTTCGCGGGAGCAGCCGACGATCTGGCCGATCTCCTGACGGGTGATTTTGATCTGCATCCCATCCGGGTGCGTCATGGCATCCGGTTGTTTCGCCAGATTCAACAACGTTTGGGCAATGCGTCCGGTCACATCAAGGAAAGCTAAATTACCCACTTTCTCTGATGTGACTTGCAGGCGACGCGCCATCTGTGAAGACAGGCGCATCAGGATGTCAGGATTCACCTGAATCAACTGACGGAATTTTTTGTAGGAAATTTCAGCCACTTCACAGGCTGTTTTCGCACGTACCCATGCACTGCGCTCCTGACCTTCTTCAAAGAGGCCCAGCTCGCCAATGAAGTCGCCCTGATTGAGGTAGGAGAGGATCATCTCTTTGCCTTCTTCATCCTTGATTAACACCGCTACTGATCCTTTAACGATGTAATAGAGGGTTTCCGCCTTCTCACCCTGATGAATCAGAGTGCTTTTGGATGGATATTTGTGAATATGGCAATGTGACAGGAACCATTCGAGTGTAGGGTCTGTTTGCGGTTTGCCGAGAACCATTCGCTGTTATCCTCTGTTGTAATCGTGCCTAAATATACCCTGTATTCGGCGTGCTGCAGATGCGTTGCCGCTGGCCTGAAGCGCGAAATATTTTTGGGTATCAGGGGATGTATCCCTGCCAGGCGTTGAAATATTCAAGCGTTCCCATAGGGAAATTATACGGGCCTCTGTTAAGAGCATGGCTCGTGCTGTCGTCCCGTTTTTACCGTGCATTGTTATGCCAGTAAAATATTGCAGCTTCGTTTGTAGCACAGCTTTACAAGACTGTCTTCTGTTGTCTCGCTTCAGCATAGTTCGAAAAAGGCAACGTTGCCGTTTTTGTGAGTGCAGCGTACTCTGCGGTAACTGAATCAATGAGAGGATTTTGTGATGCAAGCACGAGTTAAGTGGGTTGAAGGGATGACGTTTTTGGGAGAATCCTCATCCGGCCATCAGATTTTGATGGATGGCAACGCGGGGGATAAAGCACCCAGCCCGATGGAGATGGTGCTGATGGCTGCCGGGGGATGCAGTGCGATTGATGTGGTGTCTATTCTGCAGAAAGGCCGTCACGATGTCGCCGACTGTGAAGTTAAATTGACCTCGGAACGTCGTGAAGAGGCACCGCGTATTTTCACCCATATTAACCTGCACTTTATTGTCAGCGGCAAGGCGTTAACGGATAAAGCCGTTTCACGTGCGGTCGACCTCTCTGCGGAGAAATACTGCTCGGTGGCGATTATGCTGGGGAGCGCGGTGAAAATGACGCACAGCTATGAAGTGACAGATCTGACCTGAAGCTGGTTTCTTATGGGTAACGATGTTCGTTGTCGTTACCCACAGCTGACAGAACGTAGCGTACACATCCTGCTATTCCTCTCTCTACCCGCATTTCACGCCACGGCAGGCGAATAACATCAGCGGTATATTTCCCTCGTTCTACATTCCTTTCTTAATTTGCTGCAGGCTGGCGAAACAACAGCTGAATGTCCGGCGTTTGCCCATGATTCTCTGTTGCTGCCTGGTCTGCCGTTGTCAGATTTAATCAACCAGGAGTCATGATGACTATCGAGACGCTGATTCAGGATGTCACACCAAAGGTGCTGCAATGGCGGCGGCATATTCACGCGAATGCCGAACTCTCTTTCCACGAGCATGGCACCGCAGACTATGTTGCCGCTGAACTGGCAAAGTTTGGCCCATTAACACTTAGTCGCCCGACGCCAAATAGCGTACTGGCTGAACTTGAGGGGCCGCGTAGTGGTGACTGCATTGCCCTGAGGGCCGATATGGATGCGCTGCCTATTGAGGAGTTGAACAGTGAACCTTTCACCTCGCGCAATCGCGGTGTGATGCATGCCTGCGGGCATGATGCGCATACGGCAATGCTGATGGGGGCGGCATGGGTGTTGTGCCAGCAGCAGAGTAAGCTTGCCGGCAAAGTGCGCTTTATTTTCCAGCATGCGGAAGAAGTGCCGCCAGGCGGGGCCAGCGAGCTGATTAAGCTGGGCGTATTGAATGGTGTATCAATGATCTTCGGTCTGCATGTTTTCCCGGGACTGTCTACCGGCCAGGTGGCTGTGAAAGAGGGCGTCTTCAGCGCTGCCAGCGATAACTTCGACCTGACCCTGCAGGGAAAAGGCGCCCACGCAGCGATGCCGCAGGAGAGTATCGACCCGGTGACGCTGGGCGCAGGAGTGGTGCAGGCACTTCAGCAGATTGTCTCACGTCGTCTTGACCCTAACGAAGGTGCCGTACTGACGGTCGCGAGTTTTCAGGCTGACGGCGGCTATAACGTTATCCCTGACACGGCGAATCTGCGCGGCACGCTGCGCACGCTCAGCCAGAGTGCGCGTAACACTATCCCGCAGATGATGTCACAGCAGCTGGACGGAATGACGCAGGGAGCAGGGGCCAGCTACGTGCTGAAATGGACGCCGGGTTACACCACCGGGGTTAATCACCCGGACGCCTGCCGTATTGCAGTGGATAATGTGATTGCCACGCTGGGGGATGATGCCTTGCAGGTTATGCTGCATCCAATGTTTGGCTGCGAGGACTTCTCAGCCTATCAGCAGGTAGTGCCGGGCTGTTTCCTGTGGGTCGGGTCGGGCAACCCGGAAAAAGGGACCTGCCGGGGGCTGCATAACCCCCATTTTCGCCTTGACGAAGATGCGCTAAAAATCGGGGTGAGGCTGCATACCGGCTTTATCCACCGCCTGCTGATGAAGCGATAACAGGATAAATGGGGTCAGCCGATTTTTTTGCCTTCGATAAGGCGTTTGACCAGTGGCCCCATAATCAACTCCATTGCCAGTCCCATTTTTCCACCTGGTACCACCAGGGTTTTGATATGCGAGATAAACGAACCTTGCAACATGGAGAGAAGATAGGGGAAGTCGATATCTTCCAGCCCCTGAAAGTGGATGACGACAAAACTTTCATCCAGAGAGGGGATGCCGCGAGCAGCAAAGGGGTTAGAGGTATCCACCGTGGGGACGCGCTGGAAGTTAATATGAGTGCGTGAGAACTGCGGCGTAATAAAGTTAATGTAGTCCTCCATGGAACGCACCACTGAATCCATGACCGCTTCACGCGAGTGACCGCGTTCACCCGTGTCGCGCACCAGTTTTTGTATCCACTCCAGGTTAACGATAGGCACCACGCCGACCAGCAGGTCCACCTTGTCTGCCACGTTGTGCAGCGGAGTCATTACGCCGCCATGCAAACCCTCATAAAACAGGACATCGGTGGGTTCAGGCAGCGGCTGCCACGGGGTAAATGTGCCCGGCACCTGGTTCCAGGGTACGGCTTCATCATAGGTGTGCAGATATTTGCGCGACTGCCCTTTACCGCTGCGACCATATTCACCAAACGTTTGCTCCAGCAGGCCAAAGTCATTGGCTTCAGGGCCAAAATAGCTGACGTGCTTTCCCATATCGCGCGCTTTACGGATTGCCATATCCATTTCCGGGCGGGTAAAACGGTGGAAACTGTCCCCTTCGACCTCGGCTGCCCGCAGATTAAGTTGCTGAAAAATCTTCCTGAAAGCCAGGCTGGTGGTGGTGGTTCCTGCCCCACTGGAGCCGGTGACGGCGATGACCGGATGTTTGGCTGACATGGCGTGCAACTCCCTGATAAAGGTCGGACGGACGGATCATTGGTAACATGTTTTACCCGTCCAAGTCATTATGGCTTCACGTTTACTTATTCACGACTATTTATTCACGAAACTGGCCGCGCGGCATGATGTTGACGGATTCATGCAATTCCGACCACACCAGCACCACCTCGCCGCTGTTGAGCTGGCGACGGACATCGTCGACTTTCTGTTTTAGCGAGCGCTCCTGTTCACCATAGTCGGTGCCTTCACGCAGTACGAAGGATTCAATCAAATTGTCGAGCGTCTCGGTATCAAGGTCTTTCCAGGGGATAATCATCATTTCTCCAGCCAGGTGTTAAGCCACTGAGGGATGCGCTGTTCCAGCCACATCGCAGGTTTACGCAGCGTGCCGCCGACGAAACCGACGTGTCCACCGTGCTGCGTCAGCTGATACTCAACACAGGCGGGCAGTAATGCCGGATCAGGGATGACCTCAGGGGTCATAAAAGGGTCGTCTTTCGCGTGTATCACCAATAACGGTTTACGCACGCCGGGGAGCAACGGCATGGCGCTGCAACGATGATAGTAGTCGCTGGCATCCGCAAAGCCGTGCGCGCGCGCGGTGATCGCATCGTCAAAGTCGCGTAGCAGGCGCAGCGATTTAAGCTGAGCCAGGTCGACAGGGAGTGTTCCCGGCCACGCGCGGAGTTTGCGTTCGGCATTCTTCTTCAGCAATCCCAGCAAATAACGCTGATAGATGCGTGAAAATCCCTGCTCCAGCCGCAGACTACAGGGTTCCAGCATCAGCGGGGCGGAAACCACCACGCCCGCGTCCAGCAGGCAGCCCTCGCCCTGCTTGCCCATCAGGCAGGCCAGCATATTCCCGCCCAGGGAAATCCCCACCGCGGCGGTAGGAACCTGGCCCCATTCATCGCGCAACCACTGCAAAAAGTAGCTGGCGTCTTCTGTCTCACCGGAGTGATAGATACGGTTGAGCCGATTCGGTACACCACTGCAACCGCGAAAATGCATCACCACGCCAAGCCAGCCGCGATCTTTCAACACCTGAAGCAGGCCGTGCGCATAAGGGCTGTGAAAACTGCCCTCCAGCCCGTGGAACAGGACCACTCGGGGTTTGTGGCGTGCGGCCGCCGGATCTTCACTCCATGCCAGATCGACAAAATCGCTATCCGGTAACGTCAGGCGCTGCCAGTGGGGTTGCAGGGTAATGCGGCGACGGATCAGGCGCGGCAGAATAGTTTGCAGATGCGGATTGCTGGTGCCCATTAGTGGACGAAAAGCGTTATCCGTCAGGGGGCTAAAATTTATCGGGTTAGAGCTTGTAGGATCCATAGCACGCTGTTAGCTTCGTCAGGTTGTTAATTTTTCAGAGGGGTGGGGAGCACCCGTTCTATGGAACTGAGTCTGTTTTTATCAATGTTGGGCTTTCTGTGGGTCGCGGCGATTACGCCAGGCCCTAATAATATGTTACTCACCGCCTCAGGTGCTAACTTTGGTTTTCTGCGCTCTCTGATGTTACTGATCGGCATTATGATCGGGATGCAGGTGATGCTGCTGATGGTGGCCTTTGGCGTGGGTGGTTTGATTCTGCTTTATCCTTCCCTTCATCTGTTCCTGAAAATAGCGGGCAGTGCCTATTTGCTCTGGCTGGCGTGGAAAATCGGCAGCGCGGAATACGAAAAACTGGAAACGGGTAACGCACCCGCAGCGCCGATGCCGTTCTGGCAGGGCGGTCTGTTGCAACTGATTAACCCGAAAGCCTGGCTAATGGCACTGGGTGCCGTGGCCAGCTTCAGTCTGGCCGGTGAAGCCTACAAAAACTCGGTGATTGCCATCAGTATTGGCATGGCGCTGGTCAATGTGGTTTCCGGGGTGATCTGGTTAGGCTTCGGCACGCTGATAGGCCGCATTCTGCGCAGTCGCCGGGCATGGACCCTTTTCAATGTTTTTATGGGGTTGTTAACAGCGGCCTGCGTATTGCTGATCTGGCACTAAAACCGCGGGCGAGGCGTGCCTTGCCCCTACGGTATTTGCTTCGGACCTACGATCTTCCCCGCCTCTACGTCGTGCTTCGGACCTACGATATTCTTCATTTTCCGTAGGGGCCGGGCATACCCGGCCCGATTACGGCTTAAACCCATCGGTTTTCAGCAGACTGTTCAGCACGGTGAGGTCGGTCTCGAACGCCAGCGTATCGTTTTCCAGCAGGCGCAAATGCTGCTGGGCGAAGGCGGAGTTCAGTGCTTGTAACGCATATGTCGGTAGTTTTTCCGCTATTGATGGCCGTCAGGCTTTGCGTTTCAGCATTTGATTGATGGTATCGGCCATCTCTTTTTGCAGGGCAGTCGCCTGGCGTTGAGACTGTGGTGCAAGGGAAATGCGCAGTGCGTAAACCCTGCTTATTCTGAAAATACGCTTAACTAAGGCTTTTACCATTTTTTGGCAAATCAATTCACAATTCTTCCTAAGCAATTTTTGATATAAAAAAGAATTTTTAATTACTTTATTACGATAGTCGCGCCCGGTTACAAAGGAGGTGTTCACCAATAACAATAATCTCTGGAGCGGGCTATGGCGGGTAAATTCACACTTTCAATATTGGCAGCGGCATTGTCACTGACAGCACTCAGCGTTCAGGCAGTCGATGTCACCATCGCGTATCAGACATCAGCAGAACCGGCAAAAGTCGCTCAGGCTGACGGCACCTTTGCCAAAGAGAGCGGGGCGAAAGTCGACTGGCGTAAATTCGACAGCGGCTCCAGCGTGATCCGCGCACTGGCTTCCGGCGACGTACAGATCGGCAATATCGGTTCCAGCCCACTGGCGGTCGCCGCCAGTCAAAAACTGCCTATCGAGGTGTTCCTGCTGGCTTCCCAACTGGGCAACTCCGAAGCGCTGGTGGTGAAAAAAGACATCAAGAGTCCGAAAGACCTGATTGGCAAGCGCATCGCCGTGCCCTTTATTTCAACCACGCATTACAGTCTGCTGGCGTCGTTGAAGCACTGGGGCATTAAGCCGGGCCAGGTACAGATCATTAACCTGCAACCCCCGGCCATTCTTGCAGCCTGGCAGCGTGGTGACATCGATGGTGCTTACGTCTGGGCTCCGGCAGTGAATCAGCTGGAGAAAGACGGCAAGGTGCTGACCGATTCCGCCCAGGTCGGGAAATGGGGTTCGCCAACGCTGGATGTGTGGGTAGTGCGTAAAGACTTTGCCCAGCAGCATCCGGAAGTGGTGACTGCCTTTGCCCGCAGCGCACTGGACGCGCAGAAAGCCTATCTTGATAACCCACAGCAGTGGCTGAAGCAGGACGATAACCTGACCAAGCTGTCGCGCTTCAGCGGTGTGCCGAATGCTGACGTTCCGGTTCTGGTGAAAGGAAATACCTATCTGACAGCGAAGCAGCAGGTGGAGCAGCTTAACGGCCCGGTGAACAAGGCGATTGTTGATACGGCCCGGTTCCTGAAAGAGCAGGGCAAAGTGCCGGACATCGCAACGGATTACAGCAGCTATGTCACCGACCGCTTTGTGAAACCTCTCGCACAATAACAGGAGCCAGAACCATGCTGTCAGTCTCTCATCTTCGCGCCAGCTATGCAGGACAACTGGCATTACAGGATATCAACCTGTCGATCGGCAATGGAGAGCTGGTGGTGGTTCTGGGGCCTTCGGGCTGCGGCAAGACCACGCTGCTGAACCTGATTGCCGGATTTATTCCGGCAGACGGTGGCAGCATTACGCTGGACGGCCAGCCGGTGAGTGGACCGGGCGCCGACCGGGGCGTGGTCTTTCAGCATGAAGGGCTGCTGCCATGGCGCAATGTACTGGATAACGTTGCATTCGGGCTGCAGCTGGCAGGAGTGGAAAAAAATGCCCGCCGGGCAGTGGCACGCCAGATGCTGAAAAAAGTCGGGCTGGAGGGTGCTGAAAAACGCTTTATCTGGCAGCTTTCGGGCGGTATGCGTCAACGCGTTGGCATTGCCCGCGCACTGGCGGCTGACCCGCGTCTGCTGCTGCTCGATGAACCCTTCGGCGCACTTGACGCCTTTACCCGCGAGCAGATGCAGGAACTGTTGCTGACGTTATGGCGCGACAGTGGCAAACAGATTCTGTTGATTACGCACGATATTGAGGAAGCCGTATTCCTCGCCAGCGAACTGATTCTACTGTCTCCGGGGCCGGGCCGTATTGTCGAACGCCTGTCACTCGACTTTGGCCGCCGCTATGCAGCGGGGGAAGCCTGCCGCGCGATTAAATCCGATCCTGCCTTTATTGAACGCCGTGAATACGTACTCGGCCGGGTGTTCCAGCAGCGTGAGGTATTTGCATGAGCTCCCTGATTAACGAAAAAAGCACGGTGCGCCGTGTGAAATGGCGCTGGCCGCTGTCGCGTCAGCTGACACTCAGCGTGGGTACACTTCTGGTGTTGCTGGCCGTGTGGTGGGCCGTGACCGCCTTACAGCTGATTGAGCCACTGTTTCTGCCACCGCCGCAGAAGGTCTTACACCAGTTACTGACCATCGCCAGCCCGGCCGGATTTATGGATGCCACGCTGTGGCAGCATTTGGGTGCGAGCCTGACGCGCATTGTGATTGCGCTGTTGGCCGCGACGTTGATTGGCGTTCCGGTGGGCATTTTTATGGGGCTGAATGACACCGTGCGCGGCATTCTCGACCCGCTGATTGAGCTGTACCGTCCTGTGCCGCCGCTGGCTTATTTGCCACTGATGGTGATCTGGTTTGGTATTGGCGAGACCTCAAAAATTTTACTGATCTACCTGGCGATTTTTGCGCCGATCGCGATGTCGGCGGTGGCCGGGGTAAAAAGTGCTCAGCAGGTCCGTCTGCGTGCCGCCCGCTCACTTGGTGCCAGCCGCTGGCAGGTGCTGTGGCATGTGGTTCTGCCCGGTGCGCTGCCGGAAATCCTGACAGGCATTCGTATTGGTCTTGGCGTCGGCTGGTCGACGCTGGTGGCCGCTGAACTCATCGCCGCCACCCGCGGACTGGGCTTTATGGTGCAGTCAGCTGGCGAGTTTCTCGCCACCGATGTGGTGCTGGCCGGTATCTCAGTGATCGCCCTGATAGCTTTTGCGCTGGAGCTGGGGCTACGCGCCTTGCAGCGCCGCCTTACCCCCTGGCATGGAGTACAACAATGAACGAACGTATTAAAATTCAGGCGCTTGGCCCCTATATTGGTGCCCAGGTCAGCGATGTAGATTTGACCCGACCGTTAAGCGATGCGCAGTTTGAGCAGCTCTATCATGCGCTGATCCGCCATCAGGTACTGTTCCTGCGTGACCAGCCGTTAACCCCGCAGCAGCATCGCCAGCTGGCGGCACGGTTTGGCGACCTGCATATTCACCCGGTTTATCCGCATGCGCCGGATGTGGAGGAGATTATCGTGCTGGATACCCATGACGATAACCCGCCGGATAACGACAACTGGCATACCGATGTGACGTTTATTGAAACCCCTCCAGCCGGGGCGATCCTCGCGGCGAAGCAGTTACCCGAAACCGGGGGCGATACGCTGTGGACCAGTGGGATCGCTGCGTATAACGCGCTGTCTGAACCGTTACAGGTGCTGCTGGGTGGGTTACAGGCCGAGCATGATTTCCGCAAAGCCTTCCAGGAATACAAATATCGCGGCAGTGAGGAAGAGCATCAGCGCTGGCAGCAGGCGGTGGCGAAGAATCCGCCCGTGTTACATCCAGTGATCCGCACCCATCCGGTCAGCGGTAAAAAGGCGTTATTTGTTAATGAAGGCTTTACCACGCGTATTGTCGGTCTGACAGAGAAGGAGAGTGATGCGCTGCTGCATTTCTTGTTTGCCCATGTCACCAAACCTGACTTCCAGGTGCGCTGGCGCTGGCAGGTGGGTGATGTGGCCATCTGGGATAACCGTGTGACGCAGCATTATGCCAATGCGGATTATTTACCGGCGCGCCGCATCATGCACAGAGCAACGATATTAGGGGACAAGCCCTTTTAACAAAACGGATTGTACCGGAGCGAGACAAGGCGCGAGGAGACGCAGCAACACAGTCGCAGCCCGGTACAAGGCTGTTTTAATTGTCGATCATCAGGTTGCGGGAGAAGGTATGAACATCCGCACCCGGCTTAAGGCGATACAGTTTGGCCTTTCGCGCGCCCGTCGCCACGCTTTCCCCGGTTTCCTCAAACATCGCTGAGGCCTCAAAACGACGGATCAGGCTTTTACGCTGCACCGGGCGGTCGAGGATCGTTTCGGTTACGTCCTGCAACTGTGTGAGGGTAAAGGCGGCAGGCAGGCAGTAGACGGGCAGCAGGGAGTAGAGCGTTTTTTGCCGCAGCCGTTGCAGGGCTTCGGCAATAATCAGCTGGTGGTCAAAGGCGATATCGCTGCGCTGTGCCAGCCCGGCCAGCGGTTGCCACTGCACATCGCTCACGTCCTCACTTTCTGCGCGGCAATTTTCCGCGGCGATCAGCGCATACCAGGCAGTGGTCAGGCTCCAGCCGCGGGGATCTCGATCTGGCCCTGACCAGGTTGCCAGCTGTTCAAGCCACGGAGGATTGACCGTGGTTTTCTCACGCAGTTTACGCAGCGCCGTGGCACGCGTGGATTCATCCTGTTGCATATCAATAAACCCTCCCGGTAGCCCCCACCATCCCCGTTGCGGATGATTAGCACGTTCTACCAGTAACACGCACAGCTGTTCCTGCCATAGGGTAAACAGCACGCTGTCGACGGTGACAAGCGGTGCGGCATAGCGTGAGGCATCGTACTGCGCCAGATACTCTTCTTCTGATGACATCATAGGGTTCCTGCAGGAAGTGTCGCTGGGACACACTACCAGCCCCGGCGTAATGATTCAATCATGCCGCTTTTTTGATGAGATTTATTTGATTTAAAATCATGGTGTTAACCAGTTTTTCTCTCCGCGAGTTATTTTTTACTTGTCAATTAGTGTCTCTTAGACAATTATATAAATGTCCTTGAGACATTAATTGGTAAATAGGAGTCTGCGATGATGAAACTGCAATTAACACTCGATGGTCAGGAGGCCGCGCTGGAAAGCGGCCGCTTTCCTGACGGTGCGGTCTGGGGACGTGTGCTGTCGTCGCTTGATCCGCAGGCCACCATTCTGACGCTGCGTGCCAGTGCGATGCAGACTCTGGATGACCTGATGCTGGTCGCGCAGGTACTGGATGCGGTACGCCAGCGCTGCCTGCTGCGCCAGACGACTCTTGAGCTGCCGTGGCTGCCCTATGCCCGCCAGGACCGCACCATGCGTGACGGTGACAGTTTTGCGTTGAAAGTGTTTGCCGGTTTTCTTAATCAACTGCGCTTTGACCGCGTAGTGGTGCTTGATCCGCATAGCGATGTGGCCGCAGGCGTTGTTGACCGTCTGGTGGCGATCCCACAGCATCGCGCTCTGATCCACAGCCCTACGCTGCGCGCTGAACTGGCGCAAGGCATGATGCTGGTTGCGCCCGATGCAGGTGCGTTGAAGAAGGTGCATGCGCTGGCGCAGCAGGTCAACGCCACGGAATACGGCATTCTGGGCAAACACCGTGATATTGCCAGCGGTGCACTGAGCAGATTTGAGCTGTTGAAAGGCGATGTGATGAACCGGGACGTGCTGATTGCTGACGACCTCTGCGATGCCGGAGGCACTTTTATCGGTTCAGCTGCGGTGTTGCGTGCTGCCGGGGCGCGTTCGGTCAGCCTGTATGTCACGCACGGCCTGTTCAGCAAAGGAGTGGATCACCTGCTGAGCCAGGGGATCGACCGCATCTGGACCACCACATCACTGGCGGGACATGAACTGGCGCAGGAACGTGTAGAACTGATTGATATCGACACCATTTACCGCAGTGAAGGAGCATCCCATGCAAATTAATCCGATTATGGCTATCGACGGCTACAAAACCACACATCGCGAACAGTACCCCGCGGGAACGAACCGCGTGTACTCCAACTTTACCCCGCGTGGAAATCGTTATTTCCACTCACCGCTGGCGGATGATGCGCTGGTGTTTTTCGGCCTGCAGGGTTTTTTACAGTGGTTTATGGTCGATTTGTTTAACGACAAATTCTTTGCCCAGCCGGAAGAGCAGGTGGTGGGCCAGTATCAGCAACTGATGGACAGCTACCTGGGAAAAAATAGCGTCAGCGTGGAGCATATCCGCGCACTGCATCGCCTGGGCTATTTGCCGCTGGCGATCAAAAGCCTGGATGAAGGCAGCAAAGTGTCAATGAAAATTCCGGTGCTGACCATCACCAATACCGTGGATGAGTTTTTCTGGCTGGTTAACTACCTTGAGAGCGTGATGTCGGCAGAGCTGTGGAAGTCTTCCACCAATGCTACCGTGGCGCACCACTATCGCCAGATTTGTCAGCAGTGGGCGGAACGGACCTGTGACGATATGACACATGTCGATTTTCAGTGTCATGACTTCTCGTTCCGCGGCATGTCAGGCCTGCATGATGCTGCACAATCGGGGGTGGGCCACCTGCTGAGTTTTACCGGTACTGACAGTCTGCCTTCTATTCTCTATGCGCAGCAGTATTACCGCCCGGCAGAAGGGACGTTTATTGCCGGGAGTATTCCTGCCACCGAGCACAGCGTGATGTGCATGGGTGAGGAGCAGGGTGAGATCGCCACCTTCCGTCGTCTGCTGACGGAGCTTTATCCTGCCGGGTTTGTTTCGGTGGTGTCCGATACCTGGGATTACTGGAAAGTACTGACCGAATACAGCCGCGAGCTCAAACCCGAGATCATGGCGCGTGAAGGCCGTCTGGTGTTCCGCCCTGACAGCGGTGACCCGGTGGAGATACTGTGCGGCAGCGGCGACGATGCCGACCGCGATCCGGCACGCAGTGCACAACAGAAAGGCTCCGTCGAAGTGCTGTGGGAGATCTTCGGCGGCACGATCAATGCGAAGGGCTACAAGGTGCTGGACCCGCATGTTGGCCTGATTTACGGCGACTCGATTACGCTTGAGCGTGCCAATCTGATCCTGAGCCGTCTGGAGGCCAAAGGTTTTGCCAGCAGCAATGTGGTGTTCGGCGTCGGGTCTTATACTTATCAGTACAACACGCGTGACACCTTTGGTTTCGCGATGAAAGCGACCTATGGCGAAGTGAACGGTGAGGGGCGTGAGATCTTCAAACAGCCGAAAACGGACAACGGCATGAAAAACTCTGCGCGGGGCCTGTTACGGGTGGAAAAAGATGATGAAGGGAAATATCGTTTGCTGGACGGTCAGAGCTGGCAGCAGGAGCAGGGTGGGGAGCTGAAAATCCGTTTCCTGGATGGAAAGCTGCATAACGTTGAAGATCTGACCGCGCTTCGCCAGCGTCTGGCGGCGCAGTAACGAGATGCGGGTCGGGCATGCCCGACCCCTACGAATGTGTTATCCCGATAAATCAGTGTCGTAGTGGCGCGGTATGCCGCGTCGGGTTGTGTCCCAGAGTGCGTTATCCCGATAAATCAGTGTCGTAGTGGCGCGGTATGCCGCGTCGGGTTGTGTCCCAGAGTGCGTTATCCCGTTAAATCAGTGTCGTAGTGGCGCGGTATGCCGCGTCGGGTTGTGTCCCAGAGTGCGTTATCCCGATAAATCAGTGTCGTAGGGGCGTGGCATGCCGCGCCCGGACTGCTGCATCAGGCGTTCATGATCGACTCTAATTCTTCCTGCGCTTCCAGCCATTCCATTTCGCACTCTTCCAATGCTGATTTCGCCGTTGCCTGCTGTTGCAGTGCAGCGGTCAGATCGGCTTTGCGGCTCTGATCGTAAATGGCGCTTTCAGACAGTTTACTCTCCGCGTCAGCCAGCTGGGCGTTGTGCTTTTCCATCTGCTTCTCCAGTTTCTCAATCTGCTTACGCAGTGGCTGAGTCTGGGTGCGCAGTTCGGCATCGCGGCGTTTCTGGTCTTTACGGGCCTGAGCGCTGTTGGCGCTGTCGGCTTTCGGGGCGGCCTCTGCGCTGGTCTGACGTTGGAGGTCACTCAACCACTGCTGATAATCTTCCAGGTCTCCTTCAAAGGCTTCGACTTTGCCATCGTGCACCAGGTAGAGATCGTCGGTGGTGGAGCGCAGCAGATGGCGGTCATGCGACACAACAACCAGAGCGCCTTCGAAATCGATCAGTGCCTCGGTCAGTGCCTGACGCATATCGAGGTCAAGATGGTTTGTCGGTTCATCCAGCAGCAGCAGGTTGGGACGTTGCCAGACCACTAAGGCCAGGACCAGGCGCGCTTTCTCGCCACCGGAGAAACGGCGTGTTTCTTCCGTGACTTTATCGCCCTGGAAACCAAAGCCGCCAAGATAGTCGCGCAGCTGTTGTTCCAGCACTTTCGGTGCCAGGCGCACCAGGTGCTGAATGGGGGACTCATCGGCGCGCAAAAACTCTAGCTGATGCTGGGCGAAGTAGCCAAGCTTAATGCCTTTCGACAGCCCGATATCCCCTTCCAGCGGGGCCAGTTCACCGGCCAACAGCTTAATCAGCGTTGATTTACCTGCGCCGTTACGCCCCAGCAGACCAATACGTGAGCCGGGTACCAGGTTGAGTTTGATCGAGTTAAGGATTTTTCTGTCGCCATAACCCGCGCTGACTTTTTCCATTTTCAACAGGGGATTCGGCAGGCTTTCAGGCTCGCGGAAGCTGAAGGTAAACGGGTTATCAACGTGAGCCGGGGCGATAAGCTCCATACGTTCCAGCATTTTGATGCGGCTCTGTGCCTGTTTCGCCTTGCTGGCTTTCGCTTTAAACCGATCGATAAAGCTTTGCAGGTGCGCCACTTTTTGCTGCTGATGTTCGAACATCGACTGCTGTTGTGAAAGCTTGGTCGCACGCTGAATTTCGAACGAGCTGTAGTTGCCGGTGTACTCGAAGATGAACTGCTGCTCTATGTGCAGGATCTTGTCGACCACCGGGTCAAGGAAGTCCCGATCGTGCGAAATCAGGATCAGCGTACCACTGTAGCTTTTCAGCCAGCGTTCCAGCCAGATCACGGCATCAAGATCAAGGTGGTTGGTCGGTTCATCCAGCAGCAGCAGGTCTGAGCGGCAGATTAGTGCCTGCGCAAGGTTAAGGCGCATACGCCAGCCGCCAGAGAAATCACTCACCGGTCGCTGTAATTGTTCCTGGCTGAAACCGAGGCCGTCCAGCAGACTGGCGGCGCGTGACTGAATGGTCCAGGCCTGAACCGCATCCAGCTTGCCATGCAGCGTGGCGATGGCATGGCCGTCGTTAATTTCATTTGCATGGGCTAATTCAGATTCAAGCTGACGAAATTCGCGGTCACCATCAATAACATACTCAATGGCCGGAACGTCCAGCGCTGGCGTTTCCTGATTGACCCACGCCAGCGACCAGTTACCCGGGTAACTGAAGCTACCGGCATCGGCGCTTATCTCGTTTTTCAGCAGGGCCAGCAGCGTCGATTTGCCACAGCCGTTTTTGCCGACCAGGCCGACTTTCTGACCGGGGTTGATCGTGGCTGTTGCGTTGTCCAGCAGTACGCGGACACCGCGACGAATTTGTAACGAGGAGAATACAATCATAAGCGCCGTAAGTTCAGAGTATGTTAAATTACACCATCATAATCAGTTTTGCGGAATCAAGTAGTTCCGTTGCGTCGAGCATGGTAGCGGAAATATCCCGCCATGACGACGATTTGGAGGGGAATGATGTCGCAGCTGCCTAAAGTCCTGCTGTTGTACGCCCATCCGGAGTCTCAGGATTCGATTGCTAATCGCGTTTTGTTGCAGCCGGCGCGTCATTTTGAGCATGTGACGGTGCATGACCTGTACGCACACTATCCGGATTTTTTTATTGATATTCACCGTGAGCAGCAACTGCTGCGTGAACACGATATCATCGTTTTTCAACATCCTCTTTACACCTACAGTTGCCCTGCGTTGCTGAAAGAGTGGCTGGACCGCGTGCTGTCACGTGGCTTTGCCAGTGGGGTGGGCGGTAATGTGCTGGAAGGCAAATACTGGCGCAGCGTGATCACTACTGGAGAACCGGAAGCGGCTTACCATCAGGAAGGGCTGAACCGTTATCCGATGTCGGACATTATGCGTCCTTTCGAGTTGACCGCACAGATGTGCAATATGCACTGGATGACGCCTATGATCATTTACTGGGCGCGTCGCCAGTCCGCTGATGTCATGCAAAATTATGCCCGTGCCTATGGCGACTGGTTGTCCAACCCGTTGCCACACGGAGGAGTGTAGATGGAAGGTCAAAGTCTTCTGACCGCAGGCGTGGTGTATCTGTTTGCGGCGGTGATTGCAGTGCCTATCGCCGCTCGCCTGGGGATTGGCGCGGTGCTGGGGTATTTGCTGGCGGGGATCGCTATCGGGCCCTGGGGATTGGGTTTCATCAGCGACGTCGATGAGATCCTGCACTTCTCCGAGCTGGGCGTGGTGTTCCTGATGTTTATCATCGGGCTGGAGTTGAAACCCTCCAAACTATGGGAGCTTCGGCGTTCGATATTTGGTGTCGGTGCTGCTCAGGTGATCCTCAGTGCGCTGGTGCTGGGCGGGCTGCTGTGGCTGACCGATTTCTCCTGGCAGGCGGCGACCATTGGCGGGATCGGCCTGGCGATGTCCTCAACGGCAATGGCGTTACAGCTCATGCGCGATAAAGCGATGAACCGCAATGAGTCAGGCCAGCTCGGTTTTTCCGTGTTGCTGTTCCAGGACCTTGCCGTAATCCCGGCGCTGGCGCTGGTACCGCTGCTGGCAGGCGGCGACAGTGGTCATACCGACTGGATGAAGGTCGGCATGAAAGTACTGGCGTTTGGCGGAATGCTGGTCGGCGGACGCTATCTGCTGCGGCCCATTTTCCGTTTTATTGCGGCCTCCGGTGTGCGCGAAGTCTTCACTGCGGCGGCATTGCTACTGGTGCTTGGGTCGGCGCTGTTTATGGATGCGCTCGGTCTGTCGATGGCGTTGGGCACCTTTATTGCCGGTATCCTGCTGGCGGAGAGTGAGTATCGCCACGAGCTGGAAATTGCCATCGATCCCTTTAAAGGACTGCTGCTCGGATTGTTCTTTATTTCGGTAGGCATGGCGTTAAACCTCGGTGTGCTCTATACCCATATTGTTGAGATTCTGATAGGCGTTGTGACCCTGGTGGCGGTGAAAACGGCGGTGCTCTATCTGCTGTCACGCATCTATGGCCTGCGCAGCTCTGAGCGGTTGCAGTTTGCCGGGGTGCTCAGCCAGGGCGGGGAATTTGCTTTTGTGTTGTTCTCTGCGGCAGCGTCAGCAAAGCTGTTCAGTGGCGATCAGATGCCATTGCTGCTGGTCACGGTTACGTTGTCGATGATGACCACACCGCTGTTGATGCAGGGCGTGGATAAAATTCTTGAACGTCGCTTTAATGAAGTGGATGACAGCCAGGAAAAACCCTTTGTTGAAGATGATAAGCCTCAGGTAATTGTGGTGGGCTTTGGTCGCTTCGGTCAGGTTGTGGCGCGTTTGTTGATGGCCAATGAAAAGCGCATTACGGTACTGGAACGTGATATCAGTGCAGTCAGCCTGATGCGTAAATATGGTTACAAAGTGTATTACGGTGATGCCACCGAGCTGGAGTTATTACGTGCCGCGGGAGCAGAAACGGCGCAGTCTATCGTGATAACCTGCAACGGCCCGGAAGATGCGATGGAGATCGTTCATCTGTGTCAGCATCATTTCCCGCACTTGCAGATCCTGGCGCGTGCACGTGGCCGTGTTGAAGCACATGAACTGTTGCAGGCGGGGGTGACGCAGTTCTCCCGTGAAACGTTCAGCAGTGCGCTGGAACTGGGGCGTAAGACTCTGATGACGCTTGGTATGCATCCGCATCAGGCGTTCCGTGCCCAGCAACATTTCCGCCGTCTGGATATGAGAATGTTGCGTGAGCTGATGCCAAATCATACCGACAGCCAGCAGATTTCAAGAGTGAAAGAGGCCAGACGCGAGCTGGAAGATATCTTCCAGGCTGAGATGCAGCATGAGAAGCGGCAATATGATGGCTGGGATGAGGCGGATTAATTTTTGGCTATCGTAATCGAACGCTCATCGCCGATAACGCCAAATTTCATATGGAATAATACTATGCGTAAACGTTTTATCGCTGGTGCGACTTGTCCAAAGTGCCAGGCAAAAGACACCCTCGCCCTGTGGCGGGAAAATAATATTGATGTGGTGGAGTGCGTAAAGTGCGGCCATCAGATGCGTGAAGCGGATAAACAGGCTCGTGAGCAGGTGCGCGAAAATGAGCAAGTTATCGGTATTTTCCACCCGGAGTAACGCGCTGATTCAGCTTTTTTTACGTTGTTCCTTACAGCCGCATTGAAATTCGATACAATCGTCGCCACTTAGAGCCACTAAGGCTGACAATGGCAGTCAATGAATCAGGGCTCAAGCTCTCAACGGTTAGGAGTAATCATGAAAGTAGCAAAAGACCTCGTGGTCAGCCTGGCATACCAGGTGCGTACAGAAGACGGTGTGTTGGTTGATGAATCCCCGGTGAGTGCACCGCTGGACTACCTGCACGGTCATGGTTCTCTGATCTCCGGGCTGGAAAAAGCACTGGAAGATCATGTGGTCGGCGATAAGTTTGATGTGAATATCGAGTCAAACGATGCGTACGGTGCCTACGATGACAATCTGGTACAACGCGTCCCAAAAGACGTATTTATGGGTGTTGATGAACTGCAGGTTGGCATGCGCTTCCTGGCAGAAACCGACCAGGGTCCAGTGCCGGTAGAAATTACCGAAGTGGAAGACGAGCACGTAGTGGTTGATGGTAACCACATGCTGGCAGGTCAGAACCTGAACTTTAACGTTGAAGTTATCGCTATTCGCGAAGCAACGGAAGAAGAGCTGGCCCACGGCCACGTTCACGGCGAAGACGGCCATCACCACGACCACGACCATGATCACGACCATGGTCAGGGCGGTTGCGGGACTGGCGGTTGCGGCTGCAGCCACTAATATTCCGTCGTCTTTCGTGCTGTAGCTGCGTTGGCTATTGCACGACATACTGAGGAATATCAGCGATAAAAGGTCACCTTCGGGTGGCCTTTTTGCTTTGCCTGGGGGGATTGGGGCGGGCATGCCCGCCCCCTACGAAGCACCCATGCCGAGCCTTGCGAAGAATCAACATAGGGGCGAGGCATACCTGGCCTTCCGAAGAACCATCGTAGTGCTGAGGCACGCCTCGACCCGGTGTCAATAGTGAGGGGGTGGGGTTTCTTCGGAGGGATCCGCCAGCATCGATGGCGCGGCGGCTTTGAGCTTGTCGGTCAGCAGGCGCATCAATTCACGCAGTCGGGCCATTTCCAGCTCGTGTTGCACCACCGTCAGGTTAAGTTCCTCAATGGTGTGCTCCTGGAACGCCAGCTTACTCTCCATTATCTCCAGCCGTTGCTCCAGCAGTGATTGTTGCATTCTGTTTCCTCTTGTTACTACCGGCCCGTCTTCCAGGCTCGCGAATTGTCCGATTCTAACGGTAAAATGCAGGCAGAAGTAAGAGTATTGGCTTAAATTGGCCACCAGAGGTTGAAAAGGCGCGAACGAATCACCATTCCTTGTGTTGAAACTTTCGGATAATCACGCGGTCGGAAGTTAACTTCGAGTTTTTATGGCGAGATTGTTTTGTGATCCCGCCCCCGGTTATATTACAGACCGCAGGTCTGCAAACGATTTCCGAGGTGAGATGCTTCGGTTTTGGAGAAATGGATGAAATCACTGTTTAAAGTCACAATGTTAGCTACCACTATGGCTGTTGCACTGAATGCTCCTCTGGTTATGGCTGCTGATGCTGTTCCGGTTAAGCCAACTGCGCAGCAGCAGGCACCAAAAAATGCCGCATTCAAAAATGACGACCAGCAGTCAGCTTATGCACTGGGCGCGTCTTTGGGTCGCTACATGGAGAACTCCCTGAAGGAGCAGGAAAAACTGGGCATCGCACTGGATAAAGACCAGCTTATCGCGGGTGTACAGGATGCGTTTGCCGGTAAGAGCAAGCTCTCTGACCAGGAAATTGAACAAACACTGCAATCTTTCGAAGGTCGTGTGAAAGGTGCAGCGCAGGCGAAGATGGAAAAAGACGCAAAAGAGAACACCACGAAAGGTGATGCTTATGCGGCGAAATTCGCGAAAGAAAAAGGCGTGAAGAAAACCGAAACCGGTCTTCTCTACCAGGTAGAGAAAGAAGGGACGGGTGATGCGCCAAAAGACAGCGACACGGTTGTTGTGAATTACAAAGGTACGCTGATTGATGGTACTGAGTTCGACAACTCTTACACTCGTGGTGAGCCACTGTCATTCCGTCTGGATGGTGTTATCCCGGGTTGGACCGAAGGTCTGAAGCACGTTAAAAAAGGTGGCAAGATCAAGCTGGTGATCCCACCGAATCTGGCTTACGGCAAAAATGGCGTTCCAGGCATCCCGGCTAACTCCACCCTGGTCTTCGATGTTGAACTGCTCGACATCAAGCCAGCAGCGAAAGCGGATGATAATGCAGAGCAGGCAGCTCCTGCCGCCGCTGATGCGAAAGCCAAGAAATAAGTTGATAATCGCCACCTTCGGGTGGCGTTTTTTTTTGCTTTACCCCCTGTTTCCACTCCTTCTTTGCGCCAGGTTGTATTTAACGACAAAGGGCGGGACACGCCTTTCCCATATTTGCTAGACTAACCCGCGCGCAATTAATAAGAATGAGTCTGCCCCTGGCGCCGTGTGACAGGCTCTTGTCAAAGGGTGGTGTCGTTCATGTCTAATTCACTTTTCTCCGGTGATGTTGCGGATTCGGAGCTGCTGGAGCAGCACCCCTTTACGCCCGGTGATTTCGAAATTTTAAAATCTTACGAGTCCGTCGTTGATGGCCTCGCGATGCTGATTGGCTCGCACTGTGAGATCGTTCTGCACTCGCTGGAGGATCTAAAATGTTCTGCGGTGCGCATTGCTAACGGTGAACATACCGGGCGTAAAATTGGCTCTCCGATTACCGATCTTGCCCTGCGTATGCTGCACGATATGACCGGGGCGGACAGTAACGTTTCCAAAGCCTATTTTACTCGGGCGAAAAGCGGTGTGCTGATGAAGTCGGTGACGATTGCCATCCGCAATCGCCAACAGCGTGTGATTGGTCTGCTGTGCATCAACATGAACCTTGATGTGCCTTTCTCACAGATCATGGCGACGTTTATGCCGCCGGAAACCCAGGAAGTTGCCTCCTCAGTGAACTTTGCCTCTTCGGTGGAAGATCTGGTGATGCAGACGCTGGAGTTTACGATTGAAGAAGTTAGTGCCGACCGTAATGTGTCGAACAATGCCAAAAATCGCCAGATTGTTCTCAATATGTATGAGAAGGGTATCTTTGATATCAAAGATGCCATCAATCAGGTGGCGGATCGTCTCAATATCTCCAAGCACACTGTCTATCTCTACATCCGTCAGTTTAAAAATGGCGATTTCCACGGGCAGGATAAGTAATGCGTTTCTCCCTGCTGGTCACCGGGCCAGCCTATGGCACGCAGCAGGCAAGCAGTGCCTGGCTGTTTGCTAATGCCCTGTTGGAACAGGGGCATACGCTTGACAGTGTTTTCTTCTATCGTGAAGGGGTCCTGAATGCCAGCGTGCTCAATGCCCCCGCCAGCGATGAGTTCGACCTCACCCGTCATTGGCAATCATTGCAGCAGAAACAGGGCGTGACGCTGAATATCTGCGTGGCTGCTGCCCTGCGCCGTGGCATTACCGACCAGCAGGAAGCCAGCAATCTGGGGCTACCTGTCGCCAATCTGGCAGACGGGTTTCAGCTTTCGGGGTTAGGGGCGCTGGCTGAAGCCGCACTGACCTGTGATCGTCTGGTGCAGTTCTGATGGCACGCGTTGCATTTGTATTCACTCAGGGACCGCATGGCTCCAGTGCCGGCCGTGAAGGGCTGGATGCGGTTCTCGCCACGTCAGCGCTTAGCGATGAAATTGCACTTTTTTTTGTCAGCGATGGTGTGCTGCAACTCACTCAAGGCCAGCAGCCGCAGCAGATTTTGGCGCGCGACTACATCGCGACATTTGGTGTGCTGCCGCTGTATGACGTTGATCGTTGTTATCTGTGCGCAGCAGCACTGGCAGAACGCGGTATGGCTTCTGATGCTGTGCGGGTGCTGCCGGCTGAAGTCCTGGCCCCGGATGCCCTTCGTACCATGCTGAATGATTATGACCGGGTCATGACCTTCTAGAGGAAACCATGCTGCATACCTTGATGACCTCGCCTTTCCACTGTGACCTGCCGGCCATGCTACGCTTGCTGGCAGAGGGTGATGATGTTCTGCTGCTGCAGGATGGGGTTATCGCTGCCCTTGAGGGCAGTTCCGCCCTTGAAGCGCTGCTGAATGCCCCCATCTCTGTGTACGTTCTGCAGGAAGATCTTGATGCCCGCGGCCTGGTCGCTCAAATTTCGACCAGGATAACAACAGTAAGCTATACTGGTTTTGTTACGCTGGCGGTCAGGCATTCGCAACAAATGACCTGGTAAGTGCGGTAATCCTGGTTATTTCTTGACTCTTTTTCAGACCAGCTCTAAAATTCTGCGGCCTCGTGATTCCGCGAGGCGATTTATTACGTGTTTACGAAGCAAAGCTAAATCCCAGGAGCTATTTAATGGCAACAGTTAACCAGCTGGTTCGCAAACCACGCGTACGCAAAGTTGCAAAGAGCAACGTGCCTGCGCTGGAAGCCTGCCCGCAGAAACGTGGTGTATGTACTCGTGTATACACTACTACCCCTAAAAAACCGAACTCCGCACTGCGTAAAGTATGTCGTGTTCGTTTGACCAACGGTTTTGAAGTTACCTCCTACATCGGCGGTGAAGGTCATAACCTGCAGGAACACTCCGTGATCCTGATCCGTGGCGGTCGTGTAAAAGACTTGCCAGGTGTGCGTTACCACACCGTTCGTGGCGCGCTGGACTGCTCAGGTGTTAAAGACCGTAAGCAGGCTCGCTCCAAGTACGGCGTGAAGAAGCCAAAGGCTTAATGGTTCTCCGTTAAGTAAGGCCAAACGTTTTATCTTAAATGTCATAATAAACTCGTAGAGTTTTGGACAATCCTGAATTAACAACGGAGTATTTCCATGCCACGTCGTCGCGTCATTGGTCAGCGTAAAATCCTGCCAGATCCTAAGTTCGGATCAGAATTGCTGGCCAAATTTGTCAATATCCTGATGGTAGATGGTAAAAAATCTACTGCTGAAACTATCGTTTATAACGCGCTGGAGACCCTGGCTCAGCGTTCTGGTAAAAACGAGCTGGAAGCATTCGAAGTAGCCTTGGACAATGTCCGCCCAACCGTGGAAGTTAAATCCCGTCGCGTTGGTGGTTCTACTTATCAGGTACCAGTTGAAGTCCGTCCGGTTCGTCGTAATGCTCTGGCAATGCGTTGGATCGTTGAAGCTGCTCGTAAACGCGGTGATAAATCAATGGCTCTGCGCCTGGCGAACGAACTTTCTGATGCTGCAGAAAACAAAGGCACTGCAGTGAAGAAACGTGAAGACGTTCACCGTATGGCCGAAGCCAACAAGGCGTTCGCTCACTACCGCTGGTAACAGCACTGTAGTTGTTATAAACCCAGCGGGCGTCCCAGTGACTCACCTGCTGGGCTTTTTTAACTTAGAACGTCTAAGAATCAGAGGAATCAAATGGCTCGTAAAACACCCATTGAGCGTTACCGTAACATTGGTATCAGCGCACACATCGACGCCGGTAAGACGACCACTACCGAACGTGTTCTGTTCTACACCGGTGTAAACCACAAAATCGGTGAAGTACATGACGGCGCAGCCACCATGGACTGGATGGAGCAGGAACAGGAACGTGGTATTACCATCACTTCCGCTGCGACCACCTGTTTCTGGTCTGGTATGGCTAAGCAGTTTGAGCCGCACCACGTAAACATCATCGACACCCCGGGACACGTTGACTTCACTATCGAAGTTGAGCGTTCTATGCGTGTGCTTGATGGCGCAGTAATGGTTTACTGTGCAGTTGGTGGCGTTCAGCCACAGTCTGAGACCGTATGGCGTCAGGCTAACAAATATAAAGTTCCACGCATTGCGTTCGTTAACAAAATGGACCGCATGGGTGCTAACTTCCTGAAAGTTGTTGAGCAGATGAAAGCGCGTCTGGGTGCAAACCCGGTGCCATTGCAGCTGGCCATCGGCGCAGAAGAGAAATTCACCGGTGTTGTTGACCTGGTGAAAATGAAAGCGATCAACTGGAACGATGCCGATCAGGGCGTTACCTTCGTTTACGAAGAGATTCCAGCTGATATGCAGGAACTGGCTGAAGAATGGCGTGCGAAGCTTGTTGAAGCTGCAGCTGAAGGTTCTGATGAGCTGATGGAGAAATTCTTTGGTGGCGAAGAGCTGACCGAAGAAGAGATCAAAACTTCTCTGCGTAAGCGCGTACTGAACAGCGAAATCATTCTGGTCACCTGTGGTTCTGCATTTAAGAACAAAGGTGTTCAGGCGATGCTGGATGCGGTTGTTGAATACCTGCCAGCACCGACTGACGTTACCGCTATTAACGGTATGTTAGACGACGGTAAAGACACTCCGGCTGTTCGTCACTCAGACGACAAAGAACCGTTTGCTGCTCTGGCGTTCAAAATCGCTACCGACCCATTCGTGGGTAACCTGACCTTCTTCCGCGTCTACTCTGGCGTTGTGAACTCAGGCGATACCGTGTTCAACCCGGTTAAATCTGCTCGTGAGCGTCTGGGCCGTATCGTACAGATGCACGCCAACAAGCGTGAAGAGATTAAAGAAGTTCGCGCAGGCGACATCGCTGCAGCTATCGGTCTGAAAGACGTGACCACTGGTGACACCCTGTGTGACCCGGACAACGTGATCATTCTGGAGCGCATGGAGTTCCCTGAGCCAGTAATCTCGATCGCTGTTGAACCAAAAACCAAAGCTGACCAGGAAAAAATGGGTCTGGCTCTGGGTCGTCTGGCGAAAGAGGATCCATCATTCCGCGTATGGACTGATGAAGAAACTAACCAGACCATCATCGCTGGTATGGGTGAGCTGCACCTCGACATCATCGTTGACCGCATGAAGCGTGAATTCAACGTTGAAGCGAACGTGGGTAAACCTCAGGTTGCTTACCGTGAAGCAATTCGCGCGAAAGTTACCGATATCGAAGGTAAACACGCCAAGCAGTCTGGTGGTCGTGGTCAGTACGGTCATGTTGTTATCGACATGTACCCACTGGAGCCGGGCGTTAACCCTAAAGGTTACGAGTTCGTCAACGATATCAAAGGCGGCGTGATTCCTGGTGAATACATCCCTGCTGTTGATAAAGGTATCCAGGAGCAGCTGAAATCAGGCCCGCTGGCTGGTTATCCGGTTGTTGATCTGGGTGTTCGTCTGCACTTTGGTTCATACCATGACGTTGACTCCTCAGAACTGGCGTTTAAACTGGCAGCTTCTATCGCGTTCAAAGACGGCTTTAAGAAAGCGAAGCCGGTACTGCTTGAACCAATCATGAAGGTTGAAGTTGAATCTCCAGAAGAGAACACCGGTGATGTTATCGGTGACTTGAGCAGACGTCGTGGCCAGCTGAAAGGTCAGGAATCAAACGCTACTGGCGTTCAGATTCATGCTGAAGTTCCGCTGTCTGAAATGTTTGGTTACGCGACCCAGTTGCGTTCTCTGACTAAAGGCCGTGCTTCGTACTCCATGGAGTTCCTGAAGTATGATGATGCGCCGAACAACGTCGCTCAGGCCGTAATTGAAGCTCGTAGCAAATAAGCTACAGTTTAAATATTGATCCTATGCTCTCACCAAAGGGTGAGAGCATTAAAGTAAGGAATATCGTCGTGGCTAAAGAGAAATTTGAACGTTCCAAACCGCACGTCAACGTAGGTACTATCGGCCACGTTGACCACGGTAAAACTACCCTGACTGCAGCTATCACCACCGTTCTGGCTAAAACCTACGGCGGTTCTGCTCGTGCA